>CAISKG010000208.1 GCA_903885855.1 uncultured Planctomycetaceae bacterium | reverse complement strand
GGGCGCTCGATGGCGATCCCGCGCCCCACCCCCTCGAGGCGGTCGACGATCCCCGCGTCGTACGCGGCGGCGTCCAGGCCCGGGGGAAGGTTGGTGGCCAGGGCGGCCAGCGCCTTGGCCAGGTCGATCGCCGCGCCCCCGCCCACCGCCACCACCACCACCCCCTCGCGCTCCCCGCCCGGCAGCGCGGCCAGGGCGGCCGCGACGTCGTCCACCGTCGGCTCGCCGGCGGCGACGGCCGCCACCTCGACCGACAGGCCCGCCTCGCCGAGGCTCCGCTCGAGGCGCGCCCGCAGCGGCGCCTCGAGGAGGCTGCGCCGCCCCCCCACGAGCCATGCGCGGCGCCCGAGCGTCGCCGCCACCTCCCCGGTCTCCGCCGCCCGGCCGGCGCCGAAGCGGATCGTCGGCGGGGCGGTGAAATCCCAGGCCCCGGGAGCGGCGTCCGCCGCGCCGGGCCCGACCGCCGTGCCGCGGGCTACACTCTCTGCGGCCTTGTCCATCGCCCCCTCCTTCCCCGCGCCGCCCCCCTTCCGGGGCACCGGCGCTCCTGCGAGACCGATCCAGCGCGGATGACGACCGCCCCCCTGCCCATTCCTCCCGTCGCGGACCCGGTGCGCGGATCGATCCGCCCTCCCGGCTCCAAGAGCATCACCAACCGGGCGTTCGTCTGCGCGGCCCTGGCGCGCGGCACCTCCACCCTCTCGGGCGTCCTCGACAGCCAGGATACCCGCGTCATGGCCGGCGGCCTCGCGGCGCTGGGCATCCACGTGCGCCCCGACTGGGAGCGGGGCGTGGTGGAGGTCGAGGGGGCCGGCGGGGCCGTGCCCGCCGCGCGGGCCACGATCGACTGCGCCGCCAGCGGCACGACGATCCGCTTCCTGGCGGCGGTGTGCGCGCTGGGGCGCGGGGATTACCGACTCGACGGCACGGCCCGCATGCGGCAGCGCCCCATCGGCGACCTGCTCGAGGCCCTGCGCGGCCTGGGGGTGGCGGCCGTCGCCGAGAGCCCCGGCGATTGCCCCCCCGTGGCCATCCGCTCCGCCGGCATCTCCGGCGGAGCCACGACGGTCCGCGGCGCCACCTCGAGCCAGTTCGCCAGCGCCCTGGCGATGGTCGCTCCCTGCGCCCTACGCGGGATGGTGATCGATTTCGAGGGCCGGCTCGTGTCGCTTCCCTACCTCGAGATGACGCGTCGGGTGATGGCCGATTTCGGCGCCGACTGCCGCGCCGAGGGCCCGGCGCGCTGGTCGATCGCCCCGGGGGGTTACGCCGGGCGCGCCTACGCCATCGAGCCCGACGCCTCGGCCGCCAGCTACTTCCTCGCGGCGGCGGCGATCACCGGCGGCCGGGTCACCGTGGAGGGGCTGTCGCGCCGCAGCATCCAGGGGGACGTGGCCTTCGCGGAGGTACTCGGGCGGATGGGCTGTGTGGTCGAGTGGCACGAGTCGGGCGACGACCCGGCGGCCGACACGGTCACGGTGTCGGGGCGGGCGGCGCGGGGCGTCGAGATCGACATGAACGCCATCAGCGACACCGTCCCCACGCTCGGCGCGGTGGCGCTGTTCGCCGCCGGGCCGACCACGATCCGCAACGTCGCCCACGTGCGCGACAAGGAGACCGACCGCATCGCCGACCTGGCCCGCGAGCTCCGCCGCCTCGGCGCCGGCGTCGAGGAGCGCCCCGACGGCCTCACGATCCACCCCGCGCCCCTCGAAGGCGCGGAGATCGCCACCTACGACGATCACCGGATGGCGATGAGCATGGCGCTGGCGGGCCTGCGCGTGCCGGGGGTGCGGATCCTCGATCCCCGCTGCACCGGGAAGACGTTCCCGGGCTACTGGCGGAGCCTGGCGGCACTGTGCCGCTATGACCGCGCCACGCTCGACGCCACCGGCTGGCCGGACGACTTCCGGGCGTGAGGGCGCGGGCTCTCAGCCCGCGACGCCGCGGCCCACCAGCAGCGCCGCACGCTCCAGGAGCGCCTCGACGCGTTCGTCCGTGGGGCGGTCGGCCGGCGGCGGCAGCGGCTCGAGCGGACGGCGCAGCGGTCCCGCGGCGGGGCGCACGGCCAACGCCGGGTCGGCGGCGACGAAACTGCCGTCGCAGTGGCCGCAGCAGACGTGCCGCCCGAGCAGGGCGACGCGGATCCGGAGGCTCCGGCCGCACACCGGGCAGGCCTGGAAGAAAAAGACCGTGTTCGCCATGGAGCCATCCTCCCGCGACACCGCTCCGAAGCGCCTCGCCCGGCCGGGAGTCTAGCGATCCTCCCCGGCCGGTTCCAAGCCCTCCCCGCAGCGGCGGCGTGCCGCGATCGACTACATTCCCGGTATCCCGAGGCCACCCCGCCGATCCCCGCCCGAGCGAGCGCCCGTGAAACGCGCCTGGTACGTCCCGCTGGTGCTCCTCTTCTGGGCGGTGTCGACCGGCTGGCTCCTGGCGGCCAAGGTCCTCCCGGCCTGGTTGCCCGGAGCGGCCCCGGGCTACCAGGCGCTGCACACCGCGGAGGGCCGCCTCCTCCCCGTGGCCTGGACGGTGCGCCTCGACGACACCCCGCTGGGCTGGTCGATCAGCCGCGCGCGCCGCCTCGACGACGGCGCGATGCGCGTCGACAGCCTCCTCCACCTGGAACGGCTGCCGATCGGGAAGCTGCTCCCGGCGTGGGCCCGGCTCCTCCTCGGCCGGCCGCTGTCGCCCGACGAGGAGATCGCGCTGGAGGTGAGCGGCCGCCTCGAGATCGACCCGCGCGGGCGCCTCGAGGCCTTCGCCTCGACCGTCGACCTCGGCGAGGGCGCGCGGATCTTCCTCACCGGCACCGTGGCCGACGGCGACGTCACGGTGGAGGTGCGCGCCGGCGACATGCACTACACCACCACGCGCTACCTCCCCGACCGGCTCCTCCTCGGCGACGAGTTTTCGCCGCAGGCGACGCTGCCCGGGCTGTATCCCGGCCGCACCTGGACGGTGCCGGTGTACGGGCCGCTGCGGCCGGCGCAGTCGCCGATCGAGATCCTCCACGCGGAGGTCGAGAAGGCCGAATCGATCCTCTGGGAGGACCGGCTCGTGACGGCCGACGTCGTCACCTACCGCGACGAGCCGGGCAGCCCGCGCGAGCCGCGCGTGCGCCTGTGGGTGGACCGCACGGGGCGCGTGCTCCGGCAGGAGGCGACGACGCTCGGGCGCCGGCTGTCCTTCGAGCGCCGCGGCGACGAGGAAGCCGGCCGCCTCGCCGGGGCGCTCGAGGCCGCGGCCGGCGCCGCGGGGGGGGCGAAGGAGGGGCCATGATCGAGTTCCGCGGGGTGACCCGTCACTACGGCACGAAGGTCGCGGTCGACGGCCTCGATCTGACCATCCCGCGCGGCGAGTCCTTCGCCCTCCTGGGCCCCAACGGCGCGGGCAAGACGACCTCGATCAAGCTGCTCGTCGGGCTGCTCCGCCCGACGGCGGGGACGGTGAGCGTCGCCGGCCACGACCTCGTCGGCGACCCGCGCGGCGCCCACCTCCACCTCGGCTACGTGCCCGACGAGCCCACGCTCTACGAGAAGCTCACCGGCTACG
>CAISKG010000207.1 GCA_903885855.1 uncultured Planctomycetaceae bacterium | reverse complement strand
CGCGGCCCGCGACGCCTGGATGATGGCCGTCGCCGCCTGCCGCGCCGAGCTCCTCGTCGTCGTGCCGCGCCGGCTCGCCGACGGCTCGCCCGCGGTGCCGAGCCGGCTCCTCTTCCGCCGCCCCCCCGACGGCGTCGTCGCGGCGGCGCGGCGGCTCTTCGCCCGCCCGCGCGCCGAGGCGGTGGCCGCGCCCTCGCCGCCGATGCCGTCGCGCATCGCCATCCCGCGGCCGCCGGAGCCGCGGGCGAAAGCCGACCCCGACCAGCCCGCGATGAAGGTCACCGAGTTCCGCGACTACCTCGCCTGCCGCTACCGCTACTGGCTCCGCCACCGCCTCGGACTCCGGGCGATCGACGACGCGGCGCTCGAGCTCGGCCCGGCCGAATTCGGCACCCTCATCCACGCCTGCCTGCAGCGCTTCGCCGCCATCCCCGAGCTCGCCTCGAGCACCGACGCCGACGAGATCGCCGCCGGACTCTCGGCGATCCTCGACGACCGGGTCGCCGGCGACTTCGGCAGCGCGGCCACCCCGGCGGTGTACGTGCAGGCCGAATTGGCCCGGCGCCGCCTCGCCGCGCTGGCCCACGTGCAGGCCAGGCGCGCGGCCGAGGGCTGGCGGATCGTCGGCAGCGAGATCCAGGCGACGTCCGAGCGCTTCGTCGTCGACGGTACCGCCGTGACCCTCTCCGGGAGGATCGACCGCATCGATCATCACGCGGGCGAGGGGAAGCTGCAGATCATCGACTACAAGACCTCCGCCGCCGCCCGCGATCCCGACGCCACCCACCGCGACAAGGGCACGTGGGTCGACCTGCAGCTCCCCCTCTACCGGCACCTCGTCGGGGAGGTCGCCGATCTGCCCCGGGCCGACGCGGTGGAACTCGGCTACTGCATCATCCCGGCGCGGCTCGAGGACGTCGGCTTCGCCATCGCTCCCTGGACCGCCGCGGACCTCACGGCGGCCGACGACGCGGCCACGGAGGTCGTGCGCCTGGTGCGGCGCGGCGTCTTCTGGCCGCTCACGCCCGACGCCCGCGGGTTCCCCGAATTCGACGCCATCTGCCAGACGCACGTCATCCGCGACGACGAGGAGGTGGAATGAAGCGCGCGACCCGACGGGACGACGCCCCCCCGCCCCCCGGCACCGCCGGCGACGGCTTCGCCCCCTACGTGGTGACGCGCGCCAGCGCCGGCACCGGCAAGACCCACGCCCTCTCCACGCGCATGATCCGCCTCCTCGCCGACGGGGCCCTGCCGGAGGAGGTGTTCGCCGCCACCTTCGCGCGCAAGGCCGCCGGGGAGATCCTGGCCCGGGTCCTCGAGCGCCTCGCCGAGGCCGCCGACGCCCCCGCGGCGGCCACGGCGCTGGCGGGGTCGGTCGGCCGCCCCGGCGCCCCCCCGACGTTCTTCCGCGACCTGCTCGTCGCGGTGACCGCGTCGATCGACCGGCTCGCGGTGGGCACGCTCGACTCCTTCTTCGTGCGCTGTGCCGACGCGGCGCGCTACGAACTGGGGCTCCCTCCGGGATTCTCCATCGGCAGCGAGCCCGACCTGCTGCGTCTCCGCCGCCGCGCCATCCGGGCCACGGTCGAGGAGGCGCTCTCCGCCGGCGCCGCCGGGGGCGCGACCCCGGCCACCGTCCTGGCCAATCTCATGGTGCAGCTCTCCGGCGGCAGCATCACCAGCGGCCTCGAGCAGCAGATCGAGCGCGTCGTCACCGACCTCGCCGCCCTCCACCGCGACACCGAACCGGCGGCGTGGGAATGGCTCCCGGTGCCGAAGCCGCCGAGCATGGAGGCGGTCGAGGCCGCCCGCGACACCCTCGCCGGCATCGATTTCGGCGACAAGCGCCTGGGCAAGGCCCGGGACGGGGCGCTCGAGGCGCTGGCCGCCTTCGACGTCGACGCGCTGGTCTCCAAGGGAATGATCCCCAAGCTGCTCGCCGGGGAGACGACCTTCTCCGGCAAGCCGATCCCCGCGGCAGCGATCGAGCCCCTGGAGACGCTCGCGGCGCTGGCCCGCCACCTGATCGTGGCCCGGGCGGTGATGCAGACGCGCGCCATCCGCGACGTGCTCGATCGCTTCGCCGCGGTGTCGCAGCGGCTGGTGCAGAGCGAGGGGCTGGTGTCGTTCGACGACGTCACGCGGATGGTGGGCACCGCCGCGGGCGACGGCACGCTCGACGCCGCCCGGTGGCGCGGCATCCGCTTCCCGCGCCACCTGCTCCTCGACGAGTTCCAGGACACCTCCCCGCCCCAGTGGCGCGTCCTCGAGCGCCTCGCCGAGCACGCCATCACGTCGCAGGGCTCGTTCTTCGCCGTGGGCGACGGCAAGCAGGCGATCTACGGATGGCGCGGCGGCGCGGCGGAGCTGTTCGACGCGCTGCCCGACTTCTTCGCCGACGTGCCGGGGGGGCTGGTCACCGAGACGCTCGCCGAGAGCTGGCGCTCCGGCCCGGCCGTCCTCGGCTCGGTCAACCGCCTTTTCGGCCGGCTCGCCGGCTGCGCCGCCCTGGCCGAGTACACCGGCGTCGCCGCGGACGCGGTGCGTGCCTTCTCCGAACACGTGCCCGCCCCCCCGCGGGCCGACACCCCGGGATGGGTGCGCCTGCGCACCTGCCCGCAGGCGGGCGAGACCGAGACACCCCGCGACGTCCTGGTCGACACCGCGGCGCGGCGCGCCGCGGCCCTGGCCCGCGCGAATCCGGGCCGCACCGTCGGGGTGCTCGTGCGCACCAACGCCGCCGCCGAGCGCGTCATCGCCGCGCTCAAGGCGGACGGCATCGTCGCCGGCGCCGAAGGGGGCCAGCCGCTCGACGACTCCCCCGCGGTGGAGATCGTGCTCTCCGCCCTGCACCTGCTCGACCACCCCGGCGACTCGCGGGCCCGGTTCCACGTCGGCACCTCGGCGCTGGCCGGGGCCTTCGGCCTCGACGGGCCGGGGACGGTCGCCAAGGATCCGCCGGCCGGGTTCCTCGACCGCGTCGTGGGGCTGCGGCGGGCGCTCGTCGACGAGGGCTACGGGCCGGTGATGGCGCGGCTCGCCGCCCCGCTCCTCGACGTCGGGTCGCCGCGCGACCGCCGGCGCCTCGAGCAGCTCGTGGCCGCGGCGTGGCGGCACGACGAGGGCAGCGTGGGGGAGGCCGGGCTCTCGCGCACCGGGACGTTCATCGAGGCCTGCCGCACGTTGCCGGTGGTCGATCCGGTGGCCTCGCCGATCCGCGTGATGACGATCCACAAGGCGAAGGGCCTGGAGTTCGACATCGTCGTGCTCTCCGACCTCGACCGCCCCATGGTCACGCGGCCCCCGCGCGTGGACATCGAGCGGCGCGGCCCCCTCGAGCCCGTGCGCCGCGTGCTCGTGCACCTTTCGGAGTCCTGCCGCGCGGTGCTCCCGCGCGACTGGCAGGCGCGCTGCGACGCCGCGGCCGACCCGGTGGTGCGCGAGGCCATCGCCACGCTCTACGTGGGGATGACGCGGGCGGCGCGGGCGCTCGAGATCGTGATCCAGCCGGCGGCCGCGACGCAGAAGAAGGTGCCCCAGTCGCTCGCCGGCGTGCTGCGCACGACGCTGCCGGAGGATACCGCGGCGCCGCCCGACACCGTCCTCTTCGCCCTGGCCCACCGTGCCGACGCCGCGCTCGACCGGCTCCCCGACACGCCGGACACCCCGGCGCCCCCGCCGCCGCCCCCCGCCGATCGGGCGGCGATCCGGCTCCGGCCGCCGTCGGGGCGACGCTCCCGCCCGCTGCGCACGCCGTCGTCGGCGGAGGGGGGCCGGCGCGTGCCCACCGCGACGCTCCTCGACCCTGGATCGCGCGCGGCACGCGATCTGGGCACGCTCTTCCACGCCTGGATCGAGTGCTTCGGCTGGCCCCCCGTCGCCCCCTCCGACGCGACGCTGCGGGCGCTCTCGCCGCGCGACCTGCACCTCGCGCCGCAGCTCGACACGTTCCTGGCCGACTTCCGGCGCATGTGCGCCGCGCCGGCGGTGGAGCGGATCCTCGCCGAGCCGCCGCACGAGCTCCCCGCCGGGCTCGTGGGCCCCGACCTCCCGGCCGGGCCGGCCGAGCCCGAATTGCTGCGCGAGCAGGCCTTCGCCATCGACGAGGGGGAGGGAACGCTCCTGGGCGTGGTCGACCGGATCGTCGTCTGGCGGCGCGGCGGGATCCCCGTCGCGGCCGAGGTGGTCGACTTCAAGTTCGACGGCATGGGGGGGCCCGACGCCACCGCCGCGCAGCGGGCGGAGATCCTGGCGGCCAAGCAGGCCTACTACGCCCCGCAGCTCCTCGCCTACCGCACGGCGGTGGCGACGCTGTTCG
>CAISKG010000206.1 GCA_903885855.1 uncultured Planctomycetaceae bacterium | reverse complement strand
GTACCAGCGGTTGTAGTTGTTGGAGTCGGTGTCGGCGCGCTCGTAGGGGTCGGAGCGGAGGTTGAACAGCTTCGGGGCCCGCAGCGACACGAACGGCTCCCCGACCGGGCCGGCGTGCTCACGCCGGCGGTCGCCCTGGGGGAGGTGCTCGCCGAGCGGCTCCGCGCCGCCGGGATGCAGTTCGACACGGCGCCCCTCCCGGCCGCCGGCGCGCCGGGGTGAGCGGCGCGTCGGGCGGCATCGGGCAGCGTCGGGCGCGGGCGGCCCGCGGCGGGCGGTTCAGTTCGCCGACGCCTCCGACATCAGCTTCATCACGTCCTCGACGTTGAACTTCGCCGGCTTCTGCCGCATGGGAAACTCGGCGAACGTCTTGAGGAAGCCGGCGACCATCGCCTGCGTCGGCACCGCGACCCACGCCCGCTCGAGGTACCAGCGGTTGTAGTTGTTGGAGTCGGTGTCGGCGCGCTCGTAGGGGTCGGAGCGGAGGTTGAACAGCTTCGGGGCCCGCAGCGACACGAACGGCTCGGTCCACACCTGCAGCTGGCGGGCCCGCTGCTCGGCGAAGACCATCTTCCACTGCTCGCGGCGGAGGGCCACCAGCTGCCCGTCGTCGCTGAAGTAGAAGAATTCCTTCCGCGGCCCGGCGTCGGCCTTGCCGGTGAGGTAGGGGAGGAAGTCGTAGCCGTCGAGATGGGCCTTGTAGGTGGTGCCGTCGATCTGGTGCCCCTTGAGGAGCTTCTCCTTGATGTCGGGCTCGCCCACGGCCGACAGCAGCGTCGGCACCCAGTCGAGGTGCGACATGATCTCGTTCGACACCGAGCCGGCCTCGATCCGCCCGGGCCAGCGGACGAGCCCCGCCACCCGGTAGGCCCCTTCCCAGTTGGTGTTCTTCTCGCTGCGGAAGGGGGTGTTGCCGCCGTCCGGCCATTCGTTGAAGTGGGGCCCGTTGTCGCAGGTGTAGATGACGATGGTGTCGTCGGTGATCTCGAGCTCGTCGAGGAGGTCGAGGAGCTCCCCCACCTGCTTGTCGTGCTCCACCATGCCGTCGGCGTAGAGCCCGAGCCCCGTCACGCCCCGGCTGGCCTCCTTGAGGTGGGTGTAGAAGTGCATGCGCGACGTGTTGACCCACGTCATCCAGGGCTTGCCCGCCGCCGTGTGCTTGCGGATGAACTGCTTCGTGCGGTCGAGAAACTCCTCGTCCACCGTCTCCATGCGCTTGCGGTTGAGGGGCCCCGTGTCCTTGATCGCCTGCCGGCCGACGCGGCCGAACCGCGGATCGACGGCGGGATCGTCCTTGTCGGTGGCCTTCGTGTCGAGCACGCCGCGGGGGCCGAAGCGCTCCCGGAAGGCCGGATCCTTGGGGTAATCCTCGTTCTCCGGCTCCTCCTCCGCGTTGAGGTGGTAGAGGTTGCCGTAGAACTCGTCGAATCCGTGGACGGTGGGGAGAAACTCGTTGCGGTCGCCGAGGTGGTTCTTCCCGAACTGGCCCGACACGTAGCCGTGCGGCTTGAGGAGCTCGGCGAGGGTCGGATCCTTCGGCGAGATGCCGATCGGGGAGCCGGGCAGGCCGACCTTCGTCAGGCCGGTGCGCACGGGATGGATCCCGGTGATGAACGCCGACCGCCCCGCCGTGCAACTCTGCTCGCCGTAGTAGTCGGTGAACAGCATGCCGCCGCGGGCGATGCGGTCGATGTTCGGCGTGCGGTAGCCCACGACGCCCATGCTGTAGGCGCTGACGTTGGCCACGCCGACGTCGTCGCTCATGATGAGGAGGATGTTGGGCTTGCCGGCCAGGGCGGGCGCCGCGGATGCGGCGCAGACCACGGCGGCCAGCGGGATCAGGGTGCGTAGCGCGGTGCGGATCACGATCGGGGGCTCCTCGATGGATTCGTTTTCCCGGGCCCGAGCCCGGAAAGCGAAAAGGGGACCGACACCCGTCGGCCCCCTCCGAATGTGGGGCATCCTAAACGCGGCCCGAAGGCCGAACAAGGTGCTGGGCGATCCGGGCGAATTGAGGGACACGGGCAATCGGACTCTGCCGCCTCCGCACGCAGCGCCCACGCCGCAGCAACCGCGGGACCGGATTTCCTGACCCCATCCGCCCGGTCGGACGATGAGCAAGCCCGTGGAGATGCCCGCTCCCCCCGGGCGACTGCGCGCGCCTTCCGCGCACCTTCCCCACTCCCCCGCCGCGCCCAGCCTGCCGCGCCGCCCGCGGCGGGAAGGCGCGGCAGATCGCTGTGCACGACACGCTCCGGCATGCCCATCCCACATCGACACCGCCGCGATCCCAGGCCCGCCCTCGGGCCATGGATGGCGACCGCGCTGGTGATGGCGATGCTCGCCCTCGCCGCGCCGCGGGCCCGGGGAACGGGCCCCCCCGCACCGGCGGCGGGCGCGGAGGAGGTGGTGGCGCCGATCCCCGAGGAATGGCTCGTCGCGCCGGAGATGCCCCCGGGCGACGGCGCGCCTGGCACGCCGCGTGCGTGGCGCGGGAGCCGCTTCCATGCCGACTACGCCGACGGCTTCGCGATCCTGCCCGACGATCCCGGGCAGACGCCGTTCTCGCTGCGCGTCCGCAATCAGAACATGTTCCGCTACACCGGCTTCGCCCGGGCGGAACCGTCGTGGACCGACAGCGCCGGCAGCACGATCCCGATCGTCAACTCGAACTACTTCGGCATCCCGCGCGGCCGCCTGATCTTCGACGGCGACGCCCTCCTCCCCGGGCTCTCCTACCTGCTGAACATCGACTACAACTCGGTCACCAGCCAGCCGATCGGCTTCCGGGCCTACTGGCTGAGCTATCGCATCGGCGAGGCCGCGCAGCTGTTCGTCGGGCAGTCGAAGGTGCCGGGATCGCGGGAGTGGATCGAAAGCGCCTTCGCGCCGCTGCAGAGCGCCGACCGCACCATGGCGACGACCTTCTTCCGCCCCAGTCTCAGCCAGGGCGTGTGGATGACGGGCGAGCCGCTCGACGGCCTCTTCTACCACGCCATGGTCTCCAACGGCTTCAACACGCTGAACCTCATCCCCGAGGCGCTCAACAACCGCTTCGCGTGGTCGGGATCGGCCTGGTGGGAGCCGTGGGCGGAGTTCGGCCGCGGTTACTCCGACCTCCAGCACCACGACCGGGCCGCGATCCGCTGCGGCGCGAGCTACACCTACGCGCTGGGCAGCGGCAGCCAGTCGGCGAGCGACGCGGTGGAGAACTCGCCGATCCGCCTCTCCGACGGCACGATCATCACCACGCCCGGCGCCCTCGCGCCCGGGGTCACGCTCACCTCCTACGACATCTCGCTGGCCGCGATCGACGCCGCCTGGAAGTACCGGGGCTGGGGGCTGTCGTCGGAGATCTACTTCCAGGATCTTCTCGGCCTGCAGGGCACCGGGCCGCTGCCGATCGCCTCGACGTCCGCCTTCGGCGGCTTCCTCAAGGGGGGCGTGTTCGTCATCCCGCGCGAGACGGAGCTCTACGTGCGCGCAAGCTACGTCACCGGTGCCTACGGATCCGGTCACGAGCTCGGCGGGGGCTTCCACCACTTCTTCCTCCCCGGCAGGGACAACCTCTTCTTCACCGGCGACGCTGCCTGGCTCGAGCAGTCGCCCGCGGGCCAGAACCGGACCGGCTTCGTGGCCGGCCAGACCGGCCTGCTCGTGCGCGCCCAGATCGTGGCCGTCTACTGACGAGGCATCACACCGTGCGACTCACCCCCGCCGCCTTCGCGCTCCTGCTCCTCGCGGCCGGCCTGCGCCCCGGCGCCGCGCAGGACCCGGAGCCGGTGCCGGCGCGCACCGTCACCGAGCGCGAGGCCCACCCGTACTCGATCGACCTCCTCCCCGACGATCCCGCCCCGGCCCCCTTCGAGGCCACGCCGGAGGGGGACGCGCCGGCGGCTGCCGGGCGCGGCGTGACCCCGGGCGGCAAGACGGCGACCGGCGATCTCTTCGATCGTTGGCTCTCCACGAAGGACGCAGGGATCACCTTCGGCGGGCGGGTGACGCAGTTCGCCTTCGGGGTCGCCGGCGGCGTCGACACGCCGGTGCCCCCGCCGCTCGGGGAGGGGGACGTCTTCTCCTACACCGGCCGCAGCGAGTACGACGCGGTCGTCGATCTCGAGAAGTTCGGCGGCCTGCCCCACGGCCGGCTGCTCGTGCGCGCGGAGCAGTGGTACGGCGAGTACGGCAACGTGTCGCTGCGGACGGGCGCGTTCACGCCGGCCGTCTTCCCGGCGCTCCTCCCCCCGCGGCCGAACGACGCCGGCGTGCCCTACGTGACGAACTTCCTCCTCACGCAGCCGCTCTCGCCGAACTGGGTCGTCTTCGGCGGCAAGAAGGACGTGCTCGGGTCGTTCGATCAGGACATCTTCGCCGGCGGCGACGGCACCGACCAGTTCGTGAACCAGGCGCTGATCGCCAACCCGGCGTTTCTCCTCGGCATGCCCTACTCCTTCTTCACCGCCGGGATCGCCTCGCCGCGCGAGTGGGGGGGCATGGCGGTGTTCGTGATGGACCCCAAGAACCGCACCGCCGACTTCTTCCAATTCGGCGACCTCTTCCAGCGCGGGATCATCGTCGGCGGCGAGGTGAAGGCGAAGACGATGTTCTTCGACCGGCCGGGGCAACAGCACGTGGGGGCGGTGTGGAAGCACCAGCAGCAGCTCGACCTGCGCTTCGCCTTCACGCCGCCGGAGCCCGGGTTCGAGCCCGGCGCCGGCCCCCCGACGACAGGCCCGCGCACGCTGTGGGACTCCTGGCTCGTCTACTACGGCTTCGACCAGTACCTCGTCCGCGATCCCGACGACGAGTCCCGGGGCTGGGGCCTCTTCGGTCGCGCCTCCCTCGGCGACGGCAATCCCAATCCGATCCAGTACTTCCTCAGCACCGGCATCGGCGGCTCGAGCCCGCTGCGCCGCGGAGGCGGCGACACCTTCGGCCTGGGATGGTTCTTCGTCGGGGCGAGCGACCAGTTCGGCCCCGGCCCGACGGCGCTCTTCGGCCCGCGCGACGGCATGGGGGTCGAATGGTTCTACAACGTCCAGGCCACGCCCTGGCTCAACGTCACCCCGGACCTGCAGTGGATCCGCCCCGGCCTGGGCGCGATCGCGACCGATTCCGCGTTCGTGTACGGCATCCGCGCGAACGCCACCTTCTGACGGCTCCGGGGCTCCGGCCGACCTCGGCCGCGCGCCACGGCGCGCCGGCCGCGCCGCTCAGAACACGCCGGCGCCGCCGACCCCGACGACGATCTGCATCCGGCGCTGCTGCACGTTGGCGAACGGCGCCGACCCGCCGCCGGAGCGATAGGGGGAATGCGACGGCGCCGGACGGGGCCGCGCCGCCGCCGCACGCGACGCCGCGGCGGTGGCCTCGCGGCC
>CAISKG010000205.1 GCA_903885855.1 uncultured Planctomycetaceae bacterium | reverse complement strand
GGCCGCGGGGGCCGGGCCGGTCGAGCCGGCGGCCGACCTCAGACGCACCCACACGCCCCGCTCGTCGATCCGCACCTCGTGCGACCGGGTGGCCCGCACGGCGGGCATGGAGAGCGCGGCGCCGGTGCGGATGTCGAAGCGGGCGCCGTGCCGCGGGCAGGCGACCTTGTGACCCGCGAGCTCGCCCGAGGCCAACGGGCCGCCATCGTGGGTGCACACGTCGTCGATCGCGTGGTACGCCCCCTCGACGTGGAACAGCGCGATCGCCTCGCCGTCCACCTCCACCACCCGCGATCCGGGATCGGGAATGTCGGCCGTTCCGGCCACCCGCACGAATCCTTCCATCGCGCCCGTCCCCCGAAGAGTGGAGCCCCGTCGTCGCTCGGCCGCCCCGCGGCGGCGTCAGGAGACGCGGCGGATCCGGCCGCCGATCGCCGCCGACAGCGCCTCGCGCACGGGCGGAATCGTGATCCGGTCGAAGACCTGCTGGAAGAAGCCCGCCACCACGAGCCGGGCGGCCTCGTCGGCCGACAGCCCGCGCGAACGGGCGTAGAAGATCTGCTCGTCATCGACCCGGCCACTGGTGGCGCCGTGCGTGCAGCGCACGTCGTCGGCCTCGATCTCCAGGCCCGGGATCGAGTCGGCCCGGGCCTCCTTGGAGAGCATGAGGTTGTCGTTGCGCTGGTAGCCGTCGGTCTTCTGGGCGGCGGGGTCGACCTTGATCATGCCGCGCCACACCAGCCGCGAGCGGTCCTGGAGGGCTCCCTTGTAGAGGAGGTCGCTGCGGCAGCCGGGGGCGACGTGATGCTGGAGCGTGTTGTAGACCAGCTGTTGCCGCGCCTCGGTGAACATCACCCCGTTGACCTGCGCCTCCGCGCCCCGGCCGACGAGAGCCACGTCCTGCTGCACCTGGGAGAGGCGGCTGCCCAGCGCCGCGAGCGTCCACTGGAGCCGGCCCCCCTCCTCCACCACCGCCCGCTGGCGGGCGAAGTGCCACACCCCGCGGTTCCAGTTCTGGAGGTTCACGATCCGCAGCGACGCCCGGCGGCCGACCACGATCTCCGTGCCGCCGCAGTGGAGGCCGGCGTCCGTGGCCGCCTCGCCGCCGCCGGCGGTCTCGGTGATCACCGTCGCCTCGGCTCCTTCGCCGAGCACCACCAGCACGTGGCCCGTGTCGACGCCGCCGGGGGTGATGGCGGAGAGCACGTGCAGCGGCGCCGAGACGCGCACGCCCGCCGGGACGACGAGCACGGCGCCGGCCCGGTGGAAGGCGGCGTGGAGCGCGGCGAACCAATCCGCCCGCGAATCGATGGCCGAGAACCAGGTCTCGCGGAGGGCGTCGCCGTGCGCGGCGAGGATCCGCTCGCAGGGGCCGAAGAGCACCCCGCGGGCCGCGAGATCGTCGGCGCACTCGTCGCGCACCACGGCCCCGTCGAGCGAGGCCACACGTCCTGCGAAGGCCGCGGCCCCCGGCCCGGCGGCCACGCGCACCGCCTCCTCGAGGAGCGCCGTCGGCAGGGCGCCGGCCGCCGCCGGCCGGGCGATCGCCTCGGCCCAGTGCTCGGGGTGGAAGGTGCGCAGGTCGGTGCGCATCCAGTTCTCCTCGCGCCGGTCGGGGAGGGCGAGGGCGGAGAGCCGCTCGAGCGCGGCGCGGCGGCGGTCGTGGGCCCAATCGGGCAGGCCGGCGCGCGGGAGGCGGTCGAGGAGATCGGAATCGAAGCCGGAGGCCGGGGCGACGGTGCTCATGGGGCGGCGACGGCGGGGATCACCCGACCGATCCCTCCATCTGCAGCTCGATGAGCCGGTTCATCTCCACGGCGTATTCCATGGGGAGCTCCTTGACCAGCGGCTCGATGAAACCCCCCACGATCATCGTGCTCGCCTCGGCCTCGGTGAGGCCGCGGCTGGTGAGGTAGAAGAGCTGCTCCTCGCCGATCTTCGAGACGCTCGCCTCGTGGCCGATGGAGACGTCCTGCTCCTCGATCTCGATGTAGGGGTAGGTGTCGCTGCGGCTGTGGGCATCGAGGATCAGGGCGTCGCAGACCACGCTCGACTTGCTCTTGCGGGCACCGGGCTCGACCTTGACCAGGCCCCGGTAGCTGGCCCGGCCGCCGTTCTTCGAGATGCTCTTGGAGACGATCCGGCCGCTGGTGTACGGCGCGGCGTGGACGAGCTTCGCCCCCGCATCCTGATGCTGGCCGGCGGAGGCGAAGGCGATCGAGAGGATCTCGCCGCGGGCCCCCGGCTCGGTCATCCACACCGCCGGATACTTCATCGTCAGACGGCTGCCGAGGTTGCCGTCGATCCACTCCATCAGCGCCCCTTCGCGGCACACGGCCCGCTTGGTGACGAGGTTGTAGATGTTGTTGGCCCAGTTCTGGATCGTGGTGTAGCGGCAGCGGCCGTGCTTCTTCACCACCACCTCGACCACCGCCGAATGGAGGCTCTCGGAGGAGTACATCGGCGCCGTGCAGCCCTCCACGTAGTGCACATGGGCCCCCTCGTCGACGATGATCAACGTCCGCTCGAACTGCCCCATGCTCTCGGCGTTGATGCGGAAGTAGGCCTGCAGCGGGAACTCGATCGACACCCCCTTGGGCACGTAGATGAACGACCCGCCCGACCACACCGCCGAGTTGAGGGCCGCGAACTTGTTGTCGCTCGGCGGGATGACCGTGCCGAACTGCCGCGCGAGATCGAGCGACCAGCGGAGTTCGCCGCTCGTCGCGTCGGCGCACAGTACATGGCACTTCGGGCCGATGGCGACGACCAGGTTGCTCGCCAGCGCGGGCACGGTGCG
>CAISKG010000204.1 GCA_903885855.1 uncultured Planctomycetaceae bacterium | reverse complement strand
GTGCCCCTCGGGCCCGACCGCCTCGTGCCGCTGCCGCTGGAGGACTTCGAGGAGGCGCTGCGCGCCGCCGGGGCGGCGGCGGACGCGCCGGCTCCCCTCGGCCTCGTTCCCGAGGCCCGCTACCGCGCCGTGCTGGGGAGCGACGGCCGCTTCGACGGCACGGTGACCTGCGACGTCGACGGCGCGGCGGCCGTGTCGACGATCGATCTGGGGGGCCTGCCGGCCGACGGCGCCGCCGCCGCCGCCGACGACGGACCCGTTCCGATCCTCCTCCACGGCGACGCGGACGGTCGCCTCGCCGCGACCCTGGCACGGCCGGCGCGCTGCACCTTCCACTGGACGCTCGATCGGGACGGCGACGGCGGCTGGTACGAGCTGCCGTTGGTGCCCGCGGCCCGGGCGCTGGTGGACCTCGTCCTCCCTGCGGGCATGTGGCCGGCGGTCGAGGGGAACCGACTGGTGCGCCAGGCGGAATCGGGCGCGTCGGCGGCGGGCGGCGAGACCGAGGGAGCCGCGGCCACCGCCACGTGGCGCGTGGAGGCGGGCCCGGTGCCGGCGCTGCGATTCCGCGTCGTGCCGCTGCGCGAGGGGACCCGGAGCATCGCCTGCCACCAGACCGCGACCGTCGGTCTGGGGCAGATCCAGCTCGCGGCGACCCTCGTGCCGGCGGCGCCCTGGCGGTCGCGCGAGCTGGTGGTGGAGGCGGATCCGCGCCTCGTGGTGGAGCGCGTGACGGCGGCCGACGCCGACGGCGCGGCGGACCGGCCGGACGGACGCGACGCCAGGCGTCTGCGGATCGCGCTGCCCGACGAGATTCTCGGCACCACGACCCCCGTCACGCTCCGCGCCGCCGCGCGGGCGGAATCCGGCGAGGCCGCCGCGGAGTGGCTGCCGCTGGTGTGGCCGGAGGCGCCGGACTGGGGGAGCGGGGGCGTGCGCGTGGCCTGCGAGGCCGGGCTGTCGCTGGCCGACGTGGAGATCGAACACGCCGTCGCGGTGGACGCCGCGACCGCCGCGGGCTGGGCCGCGCCGACCGCCCCCCTGGCCGGCGAGCCGGCGGCGGTGGCACTGGAGGCGCAGGGGCCCGGGGCGCGGGTCCGGGTGGCGCTGCTCCCGGCCGTCGCCGAGCTCGACGTGGCACGCGTGACCACGGCCGAGGTCTCCGCCGCGGGCGTCACGGCGCGGGCGGAGTGCGACGTGCGCGTGAAGCGCGGGGCCGCGTACGACATCGGCGGACGGGTGGCGGCGGGATGGTTCATCGACGCCGTCGAGGCGCTCGAGGAGGAGGGGCAGGGCGACCCCGGGGCGCGCGGGCCCGCGGCTGCGGCGCCACCGGTGCCCATCGAGTGGCGCGTGGTGCGCGACGGCCGCGGGGCGGCGCTGCGCATCGGACTGCCCGTCGCCGTCACGCCGCGGCGCGGCCTGCGCCTGCGCATCGCGGGCCACCGCGCCGGCGTCGACTTCGACGTCCCCTTCGCCTGCCGCGACCTGGACATGGTTCGGCTGGAGGGGGAGGCGGACGACGCCGCCGTGCTGGCGCTGTCGTCGC
>CAISKG010000203.1 GCA_903885855.1 uncultured Planctomycetaceae bacterium | reverse complement strand
GGCACCGACCTCGACGCCGCCACCCAGCAGCGGCTCGACCGCGGCTACCGGATGGTGGAGCTGCTCAAGCAGGGGCAGTACGCCCCGATGGACGTGGTCGACCAGGTGCTCTCGATCTACGCCGGCACCCGTGGCCACCTCGACGCCGTGAAGCGCGAGGAGGTGGCGGCCTGGGAGAAGGACTTCCTCACCTTCGTCCGCGACCAGGTGCCGGAGCTGCGCGAGCGGATCGTGACCTCCAAGGAGCTCGACGCCGAGGGGGAGCGGCAGCTCGAGGCGGCGATCGCGGAGTTCAAGCGCCAGTGGGCCACGAAGTCGGGCGGCGGAAAGCCCGGCGCGAAGGCAGTCGCGGCGGCCCGGTAGGCGTTTTCCATCCCACACGTTGGCCCCCGGGCAGCGGGGGCCGAACCACAGGACCCGTTCCATGGCCAAGGCCAGGGCGCTCGACCGCCGCCGGAAATCGGTGCGGAACATCCGCAAGATCACGCGGACGATGGAGCTCATCGCCACCGCGCGCTTCAAGAAGGCGATGGACCGCTCCGTGGCCTCGCGTGACTACACCACGCGCCTCGCCAAGATCCTCGGCAACATCGCCGCGGTCGGGGCGGGGGGCGACGCCGGCTTCTCCCATCCGCTGCTCGAGGTCCGGCCCACGAAACGCACGGCGGTGCTCGTGCTCACCGGCAACCGCGGCCTCTGCGGCGGCTACAACTCCAACATCGTCCGCCAGGCGTTGGCGATCCTCGGCCAGTGGCGCTCCGAGAAGGTGGACGTGCACACCTCGGTCTCCGGCAAGCGCGGCATCTCCGCCCTCCGGTTCCGCGGCATCGACATCGACGAGCGCTACCAGCAGTTCGAGGACAAGCCGGAGTTCGACCAGGTGGCCCCCATCGGCCGCGCCTACCTGGAGGCGTACGCCGCCGGCAGCATCGACCGCCTCGACGTCGTCTACACCAAGTTCGACAGCATCGCCAAGCAGGCGGCGGTCACCGAGACGCTCCTCCCGCTCAAGCCCCCGCAGGCCGAGGGGGGAGCCGCGACCGAGGCGCTCGCCAGCCAGGATTACGACTTCTACCCCTCCGCCGAGAGCATCCTCGAGGAGATTCTCCCCGCCAGTTTCATGGCGCGGCTCTTCAAGTGCTTCCTCGACGCGGCGGTGAGCGAGCAGGTGGCCCGGATGGTGGCGATGAAGGCCGCCAGCGAGAACGCCGGGGGCCTGATCAAGGATTTGTCGCGGCGCTACAACCGCGCCCGCCAGTCGCAGATCACCGGCGAGATCATGGAGATCCTCGGCGGCGTGGAGGCGCTCAAGAAGTGATCCTCCGGTGATCCCGGGCGCCTCCGGGGCGCCACCCGACCCACACGATTCCCCGGCACCCCGCCGGACACCGCATCCCGACACACGGATTCCCCCCGAGCACACGGATCCCCACCAGCGAGAGGCAAGAGCACGACCCATGGCAACGGCAACGCACAAGCAGGGCAGGAAAGTGGGCCACGTCACCCAGGTCATCGGGTCGACGTTCGACGTCGAGTTCCCCGAGGACTCGATCCCGGCGATCTACAACGCCGTCACGATCGACCACGAGGCGAAGGGGACGTCGGTCCACCTCATCGGCGAGGTGCAGCAGCACCTCGGCGGCGGCAAGGTGCGCTGCGTGGCCCTCGGCAGCACCGACGGCATGGTGCGCGGGGGCGAGTGCATCGACACCGGGGCCCCGCTCTCCGTGCCGGTGGGCAAGGCCACGCTCGGCCGCGTCTTCAACCTCGCCGGGCAGCCGATCGACAACCGCGGGCCGGTGGAGACGCAGGAGCGCTGGCCGATCCACCGCGATCCGCCGCCGGTGACGGAGCTCTCCACGAAGACCGAGCTCTTCGAGACGGGCATCAAGGTGATCGACCTCCTCACGCCGTTCGTGCGTGGCGGCAAGGCCGGCCTCTTCGGCGGTGCCGGTCTGGGCAAGACGGTGATCCTCACCGAGCTCATCGCCCGCATCGCCAGCGCCCACGGCGGCTACTCGGTGTTCGCGGGGGTCGGCGAGCGCACCCGCGAGGGCACCGACCTGTGGCTCGAGATGCAGGAGGCCAAGATCGGCGACACCGGCCGGAGCGTCATCGAGCAGACGTGCATGGTGTTCGGCCAGATGAACGAGCCGCCGGGGGCCCGCCTCCGCGTGGCCCTGTCGGCGCTGACGATGGCGGAAT
>CAISKG010000202.1 GCA_903885855.1 uncultured Planctomycetaceae bacterium | reverse complement strand
GCCTCGGGCGTGCCCTGCCGCGCGATCATCGACCGCGCCGCGGCCGCCGGCGGGCCGGCGCCGGACGCGCTGGCGATCGACCTCGCCCCCTGGCAGTCACGTGCCGTGGCGGCGGGTGGGCCGGCGGCCCTGGCCGGGGTGCGAGTCGAGTTCGACGCCGCGGTGGAGGCGGGGGTGCGTGCGAGGCTCGAGGGCCTGCGGCTGAAGCGCGCGGCGCTCGAGATGCCCGCCCCGATGCCGGTCCTCGACAATCCCGGCTTCGAGCATCCCGACCACGCCGGCGAGGTCCCGGGCTGGGAGCTCCTCGAGGGGCAGCGCGGCAGGCTGCGGATCGTGCCCGGAGCCCCGGACGGCGGCGGCCGCGGACTCGAATTCGCCTCCGACAACGGCCTGGCGACGCTGCGCAGCAATCCCTTCCCCCCTCCGGCCACGGGACGGGTGAGCGTGGCGCTGTGGCTGCGCGTCGCGGCCGACGCCCCGCCGCCGCCGCTGCGCATCGCGGTGGAGGGGGTGCACGAGGGGCGCGAGTACTACCGCTTCGCGCCGGTCGGCGCGGGGCCCAACGCCCGCGCCCCGGGGGCCGAGTGGGCGCAGTTCGTGCTCCAGATCGACGACCTGCCCACGGTGGGCGTGGAGACGCTGCGCGTGCGACTCGATCTGCTCGGGGGGGGCGCCGTGCAGGTCGACGACATCCGCGTCTTCGATCTCGCTTTCGACGAGGCGCAGCGCGTGCGGCTGGCCCGATCGCTGGCGGCGGTGGAGGAGCGCCTCGCGGCGGGCGACCTGGGCGCCTGCGCGGTGGAGCTCGATCGCCACTGGGCCCGGTTCCTCGACACCTTCGTGACGGACGCGGCGGCGGCCCGGGCCGAGGCGGCGCGCCAGGCCTCGGCGGGGGCGGCGCGGGGGGACGAGGGCGGCGCTCGGGAAGCGCGCGAGGGCGGGCCGGAGACGCCGCGCACGGGCATCCTCGACCGTGTGCGGCGCTGGTGGAAGTGACCGCGCCCGCGGGGCGGCGGCCGACGTCGCCGGCGCGGCTGCTATGATCGCGGCGCGGGCGGGACCACCCCGCCGCGCGGCACGCCGGCCCCGCGGCGCGTGTCGTGGCCGATTCCCCCTTCCGAGGCGCCGCCCCCATGCCACGGCATCCGTCGCTCCTGCCCCTGTTCCTGCTGCTGGCCGGCGCGGCGTCGGTGGCCGGTCCCGATGCCGCGGCCGAGCCGCCGACGCGCGTCTACCGCAACGAACTGGTGCGGCTCGAGCGGCCGGCACCGCTCCTCGCCGATCATCCGGAGTTCTTCGAGCCAATCGTCGAGGTGACGCGCTACGAGGCCCCGGTGCTCGTGGACGACGAGGGGGCCGATCTCGACGTCCGCGCCTGGCGCTTCTCCTACAACGCCCGCGGCATCATCGAGATTCCCAACCGGCTCCGCGGCCGCGACACGGCGCTGATCGTCGTCCATCCGTGGGGGATCGACGACGGGCAGGGGTGGGTCACGCCCGAGCCCGCGGGCGTGGCCGACTTCTGCACGAAGGAGAAGAACGCCCTCGCCGGCCGGCACACGCGCGAGGTGCTCGCGCCGTTCGTGGCGGCGCTGCGGCCGCGGGTGGGGTGCGTGGTCTACAGTCTGCCGGGGGTCCGCGATCCGGTCCGCCGCGCGCTGTACCGGTCCTTCGATCATGTCCCCTCGGCCGAGGAGCGGCGGGAGGGGCGCGAGCGGCTCGCCGCCGTCCTCGGTGCCTTCGACTATTCCGGCGGCCCGTTGCCGGCGGAGTTCGAGGTGGCCCGAGACCGGCCGGTGCGCGACTATCTGCGGCACTTCCCGGGCCTCGATTCCGGCGACGCGTTCGACCCCCCCGGCTTCTGGAAACTGCCGATTCCGGTCACCGCCGACCTCGAGGTCGATCCCGCGGACGTCGTCGCCTACGACGACGAGGGCTATCCCCGGCTCCGCGACTTCCTCGCCGCGCAGGGCATCCGCCACGTGCTGCTGGCCGGCTACGCGGCCGACATGTGCTACTGCCGGACCACCGCCGGCTACGAGAACCTGTCGCGCGACTTCGACGTGTTCCTCGTCGGCGACGCCTCGTTGGCGACCTTCCCGGCCAACGCCTCGCCGCGCCATGCCACCAACGCCGCCATCTCCAAAGCGGCGCTCGACCAGCTGGTGACGCAGATCTCCTGGGTGCGTCCCCGGCCGCGCGGGGCGGCGGCCGCGCCCTGACGCGCCGCCCGGGAGGGGCGCCGCGGACGCCGGATCAGCCCGGCGGCCAGCCGAGGCGCCGTCCGGCGAGCAGGTGGAGGTGGAGGTGGTCGACCGACTGCCCTCCGTCGCGGCCGCAGTTGAACACCAGGCGGTAGCCGTCGGTGATGCCGAGCGCGCGGGCCACCTCCGCCGCCACGAGCACCAGGTGGCCGGCCAGGGCCTCGTCGCCGCCCTCGAGCGCCGCCACGTTCTCCACCGGTTTCTTCGGGATCACGAGGACGTGGACCGGGGCCTGCGGCTGGACGTCGTGGAACGCCAGACAACGCTCATCCTCGTGGACGATCCGCGCCGGGATCTCCCCGCGGATGATCTTGGCGAACACGGTCTCGGGCATCGCGCGACCTGCGTCGGGGAGCGGGGGGATCAGGCGGGCGTGGCGGGGTCCTCGGGAGCCGCCTTCGCCGGCCGGCGCACCCGGCGCCGCGGCGCCTTCGGGGTGGCCCACTCCTTGGTGAGGTGCTCGAAGACGTCGGGCGTCTCGTAGCGGATGACGTCGGCCCCCTCGGGCATCGGGCCCACGAGCGACCGGAACACCGGCGCCCCGCGCAGCTCCAGATCGGTGCTGCAGTCGTCGATCCCGACCTGGATGTGTGCGCGGAGGATCGGCTCCGGGGAGTCGAAGTCGCGGATCACCAACTCGCCGTTGCCGTCGCGCGTCACGATCCGCCAGGTGCGCTTCGCCATGGCCGCCTCCACGTGTGCCTCGTTCCGGCGGCCCCGGATCCCGCGCCGTCCGCCGCCCCGGGGAAGGATCGGCAGGCGGGGCGCGAAAACGGGACACCGGCCGGCGGGGGCGGCGCCGCCGTCATGCGGTGCCCACCCGTCACGACGCGCGCGACCGGCTCAACCGGCGGGCGCGGACGCCGGCTTCGGCGTCTCGGCGCGGCGCGGGGGCTCCGGGCGGGGGGCCCGTCCGAAATCGTCCTCGATCGCGAATTTCGCCATCCGCAGGAGCGAGGCGTGGTCGAGGTCGGGGCAGGGGAGGTGGGAGAACAGGCGGTCGGTGTTGGTGCGGTCGAAGGTCGGGTCGTTGCGGAAATAGGACCGGTAGACCTCGAGTTGGGCGGCGAGGTTGTCGGCGAACCAGCGCTCGTCGCACAGATCCGGGTCGTCCGGGGAGGCCGCCCGCGAGAACCGCTCCACCGCCTCCTGGACGACGTCGCCGATCGTGGCGTTGGACACCGGTGCGGGGTGGGTGAGGTGGAAGGTCATGCCCCGGGCCGCGGGCGTCTGCACGCCGTGCGCGATCGCCGACGCCACCCAGTCGACCGGCACGAAGTTCTTGTGATCGTCGGCGGGCGCGCCGAGCAGCGAGAGGATCGCCGGCCCGCTCGTCGATCCCAGTGCCACCCGGGTGAGCAGCGTGTGGCCGAGGCGGATGACGGCGAACAGCCCGTGGAAGGTCGTGGTGTACCCGGTCCGCGAGTCGCCCACGATGATCGAGGGCCGGTAGACCGTCACCGACCGCGGTCCCTCGGAGCGCACCATGGTCTCGGCCTCGGCCTTGCTCCGCTCGTAGTCGTTCCCGAAGGCCTGGCCGACGAGCAACTCCTCCTCCGTGACCCGCCCGGTGCGCAGGCCGCAGACGTAGGCGGTGGAAACGTGGTGAAACTCGTCGATCCCCGCGGTGCGCGCCAGGTCGAGGACGTGCGCGGTGCCGGTGACGTTCGACAGCCAGGGCTCCGCGTCGCGGTCGGATCCCCGGAAGCTCAGGCTGGCGGCGTTGTGGAGCACCGCGCCGCAATGCCGCGCCACCCACTCCAGGTCGGCCGGGGCCACGCCGCAGGCGGGGCGCGAGAGATCCCCCGGCACGACGCGCGGCCGCGGCAGCCGCTTGCCCAACTCCGATTCCCACGCGGCCACGATCCGATCGACGCGGGCTTCGGGGGAGGTGCGCCGGTCGCCGCGCACGACGAGCGCCAGGGGCTGGCCGTCGAGGAGCAGATCGCGCACCACGTAGCTGCCGAGGAGACCCGTCGCTCCGGTGATGAGGAGGTGACGGCGATCCGATGCGGGGATGTCGATCATGGGGGAGAGGGCGACATGGAGGGGCCGCCGGCGGTGCCGACGGGGATGCATGGCGGTGCAGAGTGAAGAATGTAGGGGGCCGCCACCACCGTCCACAATGGGCTAACGGGGGAAGTCACGCGATCCGGCGCCGGCCGTGCCGTCGTCGTCGCGACAACCGGCGCCGCCGTCAGGCCCGAGGGCGGACGCGCAGGCGACGACCTGGTCGCGGACGAGGTCGGCCAGGAGCGGCGCGGCCGCCGGACCGAGCGCCCGCGGGTCGCTCTGCACGCACAGCGCCATCCGCCCGTCGTGGAACACGACGCCCACCGCCAGACGCGTGCCCGGACGCACCGGGGGCACCCCGGCGACCCCGACCAACCGGACCGCCCAGGGAGCCCCGGCGACGCCCTCGGGGGGAGGGCCGATCTTCATCCGCGGCCCGGCGTTGCCGACGTTGCTCACCACGGCGCTGGCCAGCGGCAGCGGCACGCGCGTGACGAGGCGCATCGCCGGGGGAAAGCGGTCGATCGTCGCCAGCGTGTCGAGAAACACTCCCGCGGCGCGGTGCTCCTGGATCCAGCGGCTGGCGGCGGCGATCGAGGCCACCAGCGATGGCACGTCGCGGCAGGCGTCGGCATCCCGGTCGAGGAATGCGTAGCCCATGTCGATGCAGGCCGGGGCGCGGGTTCCGGCGGGTTTCAGGCTCGCCGGCATGGTGACGCGGAGGCGCCGGCAGGAGCGGCCGGCGCGGAGATTCCATTCCACCACGGCGCGCATCACGGCCGCGACGATGACGTCGTTGACCTCCACCCCCGCGGCGGTGGCGCGTTCCTTGATCGCCGCGGTGGAGCGGGCGTCGAGCGTGCGCGGCACGTAGGGCAGCCGGTAGGCCTCGACGCCGTCGCCCGGCCCCGAGGCCGGACCGCGGGCCAGCGCCGCGGGGAGGAATCCGGCGAAGCGCACGGTCTCGCCCGCGACGCCCCCCGCCGGGGCGGCGTCCTGGGCGGGAGGGGGCTCGTCTGCCGGGGGCTCGGCTTCGCCCGCCGCTGCGGCGCGGCGCCGCAGGACGCGCGAAGGGGTGCGGAACCCGGCGGGCTCGGCGCCGTGGTAGAGCGACCAGACGTCCCCGAGGAACTCGAGGCCCGCCAGGCCGTCGCAGGCCGAATGCTGCACCTGGAGCACGACCCGCCACGACGACGGGCCGGTCTCCACCGCCACCATGCGGACCCCGCTCTCCCGGCGGATGTCGATCGGCCGCCACGGGGAGTCGGGATCGCCGTCCGCCGCGACGGGGGCCCCCGAGCGCACCACCACGAGCACCGGATCGCGGTCGGCCGCCCGCCAGGTCGGCCGCCACCACGAATCGCGCACCCGGCTGCGCAGGAGCGGATGGCGCCGGGACGCCCCCTCGAGCGCCCCACGCAGCCGCGCGGTGTCGAGATTCCCCTCCACGTCGCAGTGGAGGAAGAAACACATCGGGTAGCCGGGGCGCTGGTCGCGCAGGAGCAGGTGCTCGAACGGTGACAGCGGCCGCGCGTCGGTCATGCGTGCGGGGGGCGGGGGCGGAGCGGCCGGCGGTGCGACGACCCGGGCAGCCGGGCGACGGGACGGGCCAGGCCCCGGCCGGGGCCCGATCGGGGACGAGTATAGACACCCGCGGAGACGTACAGCCGGTGCAATCCGCACGGCCGGGCGCGGAGGGGCGAAAGGGACGCCGCCGCGGCGTCAGGCGGTTTCTTGACACCCGAAACCCCGCATCCATACTGGCTTTCCCACGGCGGAATCCGGTCGCTCCGACCCTGCGAGACAGGGAAGGGGGGGGCCGGGGGCCGCCGCGTCGTCCTCCAACCTTGGATGGACGCGTCGTCGTGCCGGCGACGGACGGAGTCGCTCCGACCGTCTCCCGGGGGGTTCGCCCCCGGGCGAGCCTGCACGGCGCCGCGGCGTCGATCCCACGGACGGGTCGCCCTTTCCCCGACCCCTCCGCGCCTTCGATCGACACTCTTCAATGCCCCAGCATGACGCGCGGGCCGCGGCGCCCTCCCCCGGCGACCGACGGTCCGAGGCCCCGACCCTCCCGGACGAGGAACGAGCTTTGCAGGATTCAATCGCGATCGTCGGCATGGCGTGCCGGCTTCCGGGGGCCGACGGCCTCGAGGCTTTCTGGGACCTCGTCGTCCGGGGTGGGACGGCCTGGGGAAGGCTGCCGGAGTCGCGCCTGCCTCGGGAGTTGTATTTCGACCCCGAGAAGGGGAAGGTGGGGCGGAGTTACTCCGATCTGGGGGCTCTGGTCAGCGAGCGCCCCGCCGATCCGGCGGTGTGCCCGCTCCGCCCCGACATGCTCGACCGTTACGACGTGGCCCACCACGTGTTCCTGGAGGTGGCGTCGCTGGCCTGCCGTGACGCCGGGCTCGACCCGTTCGCCATGCCGCGCGCCCGGCGGACCGGCGTCTACGTCGGCCACACCGGCGGCAGCACGCGCATCGGCGATTACGTCTATTCCACCGGCATCGACGGCACCGCGGCGTGGCTGTCCGAGGTGGAGGCCGCCCGCGAACTGCTCGGCCCGGAGGCCGACGCGGTGGGGGCGGAGGTGACCGACGCCGTGCGTCGCGCCCATCCGGGCCGTCGTCCGGGGGAGAAGCTCGACCTCGGCGCCTTGGGCGCCGCCAAGATCGTGCGCGAGGGGCTGGGCCTCGAGGGGCCGTATCTCGTCGTCGACGCCGCCTGCGCGTCGTCGCTGCAGGCGCTGGCGATCGCCGCGCGGGCCCTGCGCCAGGGGGGCATCGACCAGGCGATCGTCGGGGGCGCGTCCTACTGCAAGTCCGACAGCCTGGTGCTGTTCTCCGCCGCCCAGTCGGTGAGCAACACCGGCTCCTGCCCGTTCGGGCGCGACGCCGACGGCCTGGTGACCGCCGAGGGGTACGTGGCGCTGGTGATCAAGACCCTCTCCCGTGCGATCGCCGACGGCGACCGGATCCGGGCCGTGATCCGCGGCATCGGCGTCTCGAGCGACGGCAAGGGGAAGAGCCTGTGGGCGCCCCGGCAGGAAGGGCAGAAGCTCGCCGTCGAACGGGCCTACCCCGACCGCGGCGAGATCGGCAGGCTCGACTACATCGAGGCCCATGCCACGAGCACGCAGGTGGGCGACGCCACCGAGCTCGGAGCCCTCGCCACGCTGCTGTCGGCGAACCTGCCGGCGGGCAAGAAGATCCCCATCGGCAGCGTGAAGGCGAACATCGGCCACACCCTCGAGACCGCCGGGATGGCGAGCCTGGTGAAGGTCGTGCTGGCGCTCGAGCACGATCTCATCCCGCCGGGCTCGACCTGCGCCGACTACAACGACGACTTCGACTGGGCGTCCGGTCCGTTCACCGTGCCGCGGGCGGCCCTGCCCTGGCCGAAGCGCGCCGACGGCGAGGCGCGGCGCTGCGCCGTGAACGCCTTCGGCATCGGCGGCCTCAACGTCCATCTGGCGATCGTCGAGCACATGGCCGGGGCCGGGGCCGCTCCGGCCCGCCCCCGCGCCGTGGCCGATGACGCGGTGGCCATCGTGGGCATCGGCGGCGTGCTCCCCGGCGCCCTGACCGCGGCGGACTTCCACACCCTCCTCGAGTCGGGCGGCTCGGCGCTCGCCGAGGTGCCGGCGGAGCGCTGGAGCCTCGCCCGGGCCCT
>CAISKG010000201.1 GCA_903885855.1 uncultured Planctomycetaceae bacterium | reverse complement strand
CTCGAGCCGCAGCGGCGCCCCGTCCTGCGCCACGAGCCCCGCGGCGGCGATCTGACGGAGCAGGCCCTGCCGCACCCGCTCCTGCTCAGCGGCGTCCCCCTGCACGCGGACCTCGAGCGAGACCGCCGTACCCGGCCGGATGGCGAGGAGTTTCTCGGCGTCGAGGCCGGCGGCCCGCTGCCGTGCCTGATCGTGGGGGAGGCGCAGCGGCACCAGCGCACGCGTGGAGCGGTCCGGCGACGATGTGGCGAACCAGACGTCCGTCCCCCCGGAGCCGGCCGTCCCGGCGAATCCGGACATCGGGGGCGACTGGTAGCGCCACAGCACGACGCGCCGCGCGAGATCGACGAGATTCGTGCCGTCCACGAGGATGTGCTCCGCATCGGTCCACAGGACGACCCCGGCGCTCGTCGATTCGCCGAGCGCGAAGTCGTGCGTGCGCTCACCGGTGGCGAGGTCCCACACCGTCACCTGCTGCGCGGCAACGCCGACCAACCGGGTGCCGTCGGGAGAGAACGCGACCGACGAGAGGGCCCCCGCCGGACAGGGCAGCCGGGCCACCGCGTCGCCTGTGAGCGCCTCGAGGACGATGACGGCGTCGGCGGCGGGAACGGCCACGTAGCGGCCCCCGGGGCTCGCGGCCGGTGAGCCCACGCCGACGAGTTTGAGCTGCCACAGGGCCCTCTTCGCCGCCACGTTCCAAAGGGTGATCGTGCCGGGAAACATCACGGAGATCACGTGGTCCTCGTCCACGAACGCGGCGTGCGAGGGAGGAGTGCGGTGTATCTCGTCCGACGCCTTCGGGTTCCAGAGGGCGACCGGTTCGAGGCCTCCCTTGCCGATGCGCCACACCCCCAGGGCAGGTTCCACGAGCCCCATCGCGAACATCTGGTCGCTGCGGGCCAGCAGCAGGCTTCCGGACGGAGACAGGTCGACCGGCTTCAACTGGGAGTCGAGGGCCACCGGGGCCGACGCCCGGCCCGAGGCGCGATCCACGAACTGCAGCCGGGTCGACCCGGCCGCGCCGGGCTTCGTGTCACGGATCACCGCGCACACGGCGCCGCTGGAGCGGTTGGCGAGCACGCCCGATACCTGCTCGAAGAACTGCTGCGGCCCTCCCGCGGCCAGGGCCGCCGGCTTGGCCGCGGGAAGATCGGGGAGTTCGCGGGCGTCGGCGGGCACCGTCGCCGGCGCCGAGGCCGCGACGACGACCGTACGGCACTCCGACCAGTCACCGTCGACCATCGCGACGGCCGGCGCCGGTTCGCGGCCCGGTCCCCCGGCGAAGGGATCGCCGTCGTCGCCGCCGTCCGCGGCGGGGGCCTCCTTGGCCATCGTGGCGGCGATTTTCTTCGCCATCGCCTGGTCGCCGTCGCTGAGCTTCTCCAGCGCGATCGTGATCCGCTTTCCCTTGTCGGTCTCGAGCGTCACCTTCCCGCCGTCGAGTTCGACGAACCGCGCCTTGGTCTTGAACTTGCCCGTCGTGTCGGTCCAGGTGCGCATGGGCCGCTTGGCCCCCCCCGCGGCGGCCTTGGCCTGCCCCGGCTTCCCGAGAGCGCGCACCTGATCGGGGGGCAGCGTCGGCGACATCTCCAGGCCGTTGGAGAGGATCTTCACCGTCAGCCAACCGTTGGGGAAATACTCGACGAACTCCCCCTTCACTTTCTCGCCGGCCCATTCGACTTCCACCGGGTCGCCGGGCTCGAGTGTGCCGGGCGGGGCTGCGGCGGCGTTCTGCGCGGCGGCGACGTCGGGGATCGCGGCCACCACGGCCACGAGGATCGCCGCGGCGATCGCCGCACGGGACCGCGGAAGGGGCGCGAGCGCCCCGGGAATCGCTGCCGACATGCGTCGCCTCGCGCACCAAGCGTGATCGGAGACCGGTGGATGGCCGGCATGATAGCCGATCGCGGGGCACGCGCGACCGGGCGTATCCACCGCCCCACCCGGCCCGTTCAGCCCGGCCACCACCCCAGCCGCCGGTAGCAGTCTGCCAAGAGCCACATCGGACCGATGAGGAGAAACTGGAGGTCGTCGACGAACGAGGGGCGTTTCCCCTCGATCGCGTGGCCGACGAACTGTCCGATCCAGGCCGCCACGAAGAGTGCCGCAGCGGCCTGCCAGAGCGGGACGATGCCCGCGCCGTCGAACCAGCGGATGGCCGCGAGCATCGCCCCGGCCGCCACGGCCATCCCCGCCGCCAGCCGCGGCGAGAGCCGCAGGTAGAAGAGGAGCGCCGCGGCCGTGGCCACCACCGCCCAGTCGAGCCCGGCCTGCCGCATGGCCTCCGGGGCGGGCAGCGCCGTCAGGAAGGCCAGCACGCAGGCCGTGATCACCGGAACGCAGATCCAGTGCAGGGCCTTGTTGCGCGGATCGGTGTGGCAGACGCCGTAGGCGTCGAGCCATTCCTGGGCGGTTCGTCGACGCGGTCCCATGGGATCACTTTCCGGGTGGCAGACCCTCGATCCAGGCCCGCACCAGCCGCACGCCGGCCTCGTCGACGGTGGTGCGGCCGAGGCTCGGCATCGCCACGGCCGGCTCGGCGGCCTCGAGCCGGTGGACGAGGATCGAGTCGTCGGGCTGCCCGGGAACGACGTCGTACGCACGGCCGCCGGCACCGCGACCGGCCGCCACCGGGGTCTTCCAGACGCCGAGCCGCCCCGGGTCGGTCTGCGCGCGGCGCAGGTCGAGGCCGGTGGTGCGGGCGCTGCCGGCGGGATTGTGGCAGTGGGCGCAGTTCACCGCGAGCCAGCCGCGGGCGCGGTCGTCGATCGTGCCCGCGGCGGGATCGTGGGCCGCAGGCAGGCCTGCCGGCCGGGCGTCGGGGAGGCCGGCGTGCAGCCCCGCGGCGGCGAACCGGGCCAGCTGGTCCGGCTGGTCGGCGGCGTCGCCGGGGGCGGAGCAGGACAGGTTGGCGGCGGTGGGGCCGAGGGGCTCGTAGGCCGGCCGGCCCGCGGCGTCGAGCTGCGCGTGGCAGGCGAGGCATTGGTTGGCCCCCGGCACCTCGTAGCGCAGCGCGCGTGTGGCCCCCGCCTCGCCGGCCACCTCCAGCGCGAGCGTGCGGCCGCCCAGGCACAGCTCCGCGTCGGTGCCCGCGTCGTCCCAGAGATAGGTGACGCCGAACCATCCCTCCGGCTCGCGGCGCTCGATCCGCGTCTCGACGAGCCGTTCGGCGCCGCCCGCGGCCGCCGGGAAGGAGAAGGTCTTGGCGATCGTCGTGCCGACGGGAAAGTCGAGCGCCCCGTCGTCGCGATACCCCATGCGCTCCCCCTCGGGGAGGCGGATGAAACGCCGCTTGTGCGATCCGTCGGACCACAGCTCGGTCGCGAGCCGGTATGGCACCACGCCCGGCGCCGGCTCCTGGGCCGACGGCGGCCCGCTGAAGAGCCCCAGGGCCGAGAGCCGGCGCGGCAGGCCGCGGTAGAAGCGCACCGCGGGCGGCAGGTCGTCGCCGGGGGGGTCGTGGGGCTCGAGCACGATCTCGGGGAGCGCCTCGAGCGCGGCCGACAGCAGCCCGGGATCGGTGCGCGGCCGCGCGGCGCCGGTGAGCACGGCCAGCGGCGTGACGTCGCGGATCCGGAAGTCGGCGAAGGTGGCGGCGCCGTTGCGCTCCAGGCGCAGCCGCGGCGCGGCGGTCCCCTCCGGCACGACCCCGTCCCAGAGGATGTCGGGAAGGCGGGCCCCCAGGAGCGGCACGAGGAGCAGCCCCAACTCGCCGCGCGGCTTCGAGCCGCCGTCGGCGAAGCGGTTGTCGTGGATCGAGATCGCCTCGGGCACCGGATCGTAACGGGCGTCGGAGAGCTTCTTGCCCAGCGCCGTGAAGCTGATCACGAGCACGCCGGCGGAGTCGTTGGCGACGACGTCGTTGTCGAACACCTCCACCCGGTCGGTGGCCAGGATCATCACGCCCGTGCCCGGGGGCACCGACGCCACCATCGACCCGGGGTCGGCGAAGTTGTCGTGATTGTTGGCCACGGAGCGGTTGCGGAACACGCGCACGCCGCCGCCGTTGGTGACCGGCAACCCCGGCAGGTCGAAGACGAGGATTCCGCCGGCGTTGTCGCGGGCGAGGTTGCCGTGGACGTCGACACCGACCGAGTTCTCGATCTCGATCCCCGCGACGTTGCGCTCGGCGAGGCAGCCGCGCACCACGACGTCGTGGCACTGGCCCACGTAGAGCCCGGCGTCGGAGGCGCCGATGGCGGTGCAGCCCTCGACGAGGACGTTGCGGCACTGCACGGGATAGAGCCCGTAGGCGCCGTTCGAGGCGCTCGCCGGGCCGGTCCATTCCGTGCGCACATCGCGGAAGGTGACGTTCCTGCTGCCGAGCACCTTGACCGCGTCGCCGGCGGTGTCCTCCACGGCGAGGTGCTCGAGCGTGAAGTTGTCGCCGGTGGCGAGGATGCCGCTGGAGCCCGCCGACTGGCCGCGGAAGGAGAGCACCGTGCGGGCCGAGCCGCGGCCGCGGATCGTGACCGACGCCGCGACCACGTCGAGCTGGTGGGTGAGGCGGTAGGTGCCCTCCTCGAGCTGGATCACGTCGCCCGGGGCGGCGTCGACGAGCCGCTCCTGGAGCGCAGCCTCCGCGCCGGGCCCCGCCGCGATCACATGCACGCGGAGGTCGCCGGCCCGGGCGGGTGCAGCGCCCCCCCAGGCGATCGCGAGCAGGCAGAGGGCGGCCGCGGCGGAGCGGGTCGGAAGGGGCATGCTCGGCTCCGGGGCGGGGGCGTCAAGGCTTCGCCGCCGGCTCCTCCCACGGCGGGGAGGGGGACCGCGGCTCGCCGGGATGGTAGGGCTCGGAGGCCTCGTTGGAGACCTCCTCGGCGGTGAAGGGGGAGCGCTTGAAGCGCCCCGAGGCGTAGAGCGGAGCCTGGTCGAACCAGTGCGGCGACTGCGGATCGCCCGACTGGCCGAACTGGAGAACCGTCGACGACCGGATCGGGTTTCCGAGCTCGACCACGCCGACGTAGCTGTGGCCGGCCACGCCGTAGCGCCGCTTCTGCCCCTCCTGGGGCCGGGCGTAGAAGTTGAACACGATCCCCACCGGCCCGGGCGATCCGGCCACGGGCAGGCTCGGTTCGTCGTCGCTGAAGGCGCCGCGCCCCTCGCCGTCGATCTCCGAGCCGTGGATCCGCTGCAGCCGGTTGATCTCCCCCCAGGGCACCTGCCAGGTGCCGTGCTGCGCCTCGAGCTCGGCGATGGTCGCCTCGAGGGCCCGCACGCGCGGGGAGCCGAGGATGTCGAGCTTCTTCACCATCTGCATCACCCGGTCGAAGGTGAGGACGAAGAGCGTCATCGGCACCGAGTCGACCGTGCTGACGCAGTCCCAGGCCCCGAGGGCCTCCACGACCGGGGCCAGACGGGCGCCCCGATCGGGGTCGGACGCCGCGATGGCCTCGTACTCCTTCACGAGCTCCGGGATCCGCGTCTCCGCCTCGAGCACCCGCGTGTCGAATCCGGCCCGGGCCCAGGCGTCGAGGTCGAAGCGCTCCGTCGCGCCGAGGATCCGCCGCGAGATCCGGGCCCGGCCGTTGTCGCGGTCGCGCTCGCCGATGAGGTAGGGGGGAAAGCGGTCGGCCGGCGGATTCTCGTCGCCGGCGCCGGCGGCGAGCTCGCCGCCGTGGGGCACGGTGGTGAGGGGGCCCTGATTGCAGTTCTGGAGGAAGCCGCAGGTGGGGTTCGCCAGCTGCGGCAGCTCCTCGAGGGTGTGGTAGCCCTGCCACTCGGTGCGTGGGTCCGATCCGTCGACGGGCTTGGTCCAGTCGAACTCGGGCGCGCGGCGCGGGATGGCGCCGTTGTAGACGAAGAGGATCTCGCCGGTGGAGTCGGCGACGAGGCAGTTGAACATCGGGATGTCGCAGGCCGAGATCGCCTCGCGGAACTCGGCCACGCTCCTGGCCTTGCCCATCGCCCGCCACTGCTCGAGCCCGCCCCCCTCCTCGAACTTCGCCAGTCGGATCGCCAACGGGACGCCGTCGCGCTCGGCCACGATCGGGCCGTGGTGGGTGCGCCGGAAGCGGAAGGTCCGCGGCACCACCTTCCCGTCGGCGAGTACGCCGATCGTGTCGGTCCAGGTGGCGATGCGTCGGCGCTCCTCGCCGTGGCGGTAGCGGGCGGCATCCTCCGGATCGGGGACGATCGAGTAGACGTCGACGATGTCGGGCTCGTTGACGGTGTGGCTCCAGGCGAGCGACTCGTTGTGGCCGAGCGTCGGGAACGGCGCCCCGAAGAAGCAGGCACCGAGGAGGTTCCAGCCCTCGCCGCTGGTGAGGTGCCCCTCGTACCACTGCCCGGGGCCGAAGAAGGGCTGATGGGGATTGATGAACAGCAGCGCCTTGCCGGTCGCCGACTTCTCCGGCGTCACGGCCCACATGTTGGAGCCGACGTGCTCCGAGAGCAGCGCCTCCTCGGCCTCGCGGGCCGCGTCGCGCACCAGCGCCCGCCGCATCGATTCCGAGATTCCCACGGGCCGCTCGCCGTCCGGCTCCACCTCGGCGACCGCCGCCAGGATCTCGCGCGGCGAGAGCCCGCTCTTCCGGTAAATGAAGGCCTGGTAGAGCATGAAGCGCCGGAAGGCGGGGACGTGCCAGGGCTCGAAGCGCTTGAGGAGCCGCGGCCGCACCTCCGGATGGGTGTCGAGGTAGTGGTTGATGCCGCCTGCGGCGGCGTCGAACAGCGCCTTGGCCTCGGGCGTGGCCTCCTCGTACTCCGCCTGGGAGAGCCGCGGGATCTCGAGCGCCCGATTGACGAGGTCGGCGGGCAGCTCGGCGTCGCCGTAGACCTCGGCCGCCCGGCCGATCGCCCGGATGTAGTTGTCCTCGATCTGCCAGAAGTAGTCCTCGGCCTGCGCGTAGAGGAAGCCGAAGACGCATCCGGCGTCGGTGGCGGCCGACACGTGCGGCACCCCCCACATGTCACGCGCGATCGTCACCTGGCGGGCCATCGGCCCGCCGGCGGGCAGGGCCTCGGCGGCCGATTGGTCCGCCGCGGCGAGCACGCCCGCGAGCGCCAGCAGGCAGCGGCTGCCGTGACGCGTTATCCAGCCCCGAACACGTGCATTCATGATCGCCTCCCCAGGGGGGCGCCACGAGCGCGGACCCCCCGCCGCGGCACCCCGAAACGAGAAGTGTACGAGGGGGGCCCGCGGCTCCACAACGACGCCACGCGCCCCCCTGGGCGGGGATCAGGCCGCGTCGCAGCCGATCTCGAGCAGCGCCACGCCGAGGTTTCGCTCGTCGGCCGTCCCGGGGTCGATCACCGCCACCGGCACCGCCGCCGGCTGCTCGATCGCCAGCTCCAGCACCCCGGCGTGCGGTGGTATCGGCTGCAGCCGGTACACCTCGTGCCCAGGGCCCCGGACGAGGCTCCGCGGCCACGGGCGACCGTCGAGCAGGAAGACGACCCGATCGGCGGGGTACCGCGGCGACACGGCGAACAGCACGACACACAGCGTCCGGGCCTGTGACGCCGGGGCCAGATGGATCCGGCCGCGGCCCGTCGGGCCGATCCAACTCACCGGCTGCCCGACTCGGCAGATCTCGAATCCCTGCCGCCCGGGAATCCACGGGGGCAGGTAGCGCTGCCCTGGGAGCGGATCGAAGAGGGTGCGCGGATCGGGCCCCCGCTCCGGGATCGCCCCCGCCCGCCCCAGACGCTCGGCGAGCGCATGGTACAGCGCGACGTCCACGGCGTTGGCCTCGACGAGCTGGCGGATGTCATCGACCGACTCCCGTTCGCTGGATCGGAGCGTGGTGTTCTCCATCGGCGACTCGAGCGGGAAGGGAATGCCCAGACGGCGACCGATCGCCCGGAGGGTGGCCGGCATGTCCTCGACGGTTCCGACCGCCATGTCGCCCAGTGCCGTCTCCGCCGCCGCGATCACGGGCGCCGGGCACTCCGCGGGGGCCGGGTGGTCCGGATCGCCCGTGCAGGCGAACGCGTCGGCCCCGCAGAAGAACCGTGCCATGCCGTTGCGGACCTGACCGTGGACCTGCGGATGCCGCGAGGCGAGCAGATCGCGGACGCTGATCCGCTCCCCGAAACCGAGCGACTCGCGCTCCGCGGCCGGAAGCCGCTCGAAGAAACGGCGCATCGAAAGGAGCCTGGCGATCGGCTCGCGGAGGACGGTGAATTCGTCGGCGCAGATCCCGCGGGCGACCGTCTCCAGCGACACGTGCCCGGAGAGGAGCACGATGCCACCGTCGCCGGCGTCGACGATTTCCTGCACGCGCCCGGCAACCGTGCCGTCGACCGCTTCGAAGCGCTGGCACCGCCCCTCCCCGTAGACGTTGGCGAGCGTGGTGATCAGCGACGTGCCCGCCGTCTTGGGGAGGTGGCGAAAGAAGACCGTCGCCCCCGGGACGCATGCGTCCGAGGTCACTCCGCTCGCCAGTGGGGCCGCCGCGCGCGTCACCGGTAGGCGTGCACGATGGCGCGATATCGCACCGGGGCGGCGCCGGCCCGCGCCGGGATCGCCGGCGGGGGGCCTTGGAGCACCTCGGAACGCTTGAACCCGGCCGCCTGGATCAGCCCCAGCAGGGCACGGAGATTGGGCGACCACCAGTTGGAGTAGTCGCCGTTGAGCTCGTTGGTGGGGAAGAACTCGCAGAGGGCGGTGTCGGCGGCCCCTGGCATCTCCATCGCCTCGGTCTCGATGACGGCCAGTCCCCGCGACAGCGACGCCACCCGCTGCAGGGCAGCCAGCGGATTCTGCGTGTGGTAGAGGACGCCCAGGAAGAGGACGACGTCGAAGGTGCCGACGGCGAGCGGGTCGGCGAGCATGAAATCCTGCACGACCGGTTCCACGCGGCTGCCGAGCGCCCGCCGCGCCAGGTCGAAGCGGCGCTTCCCCGGCATGCCGGCAGGGTCGAGCCGCCAGCGGAGCCATTCGGTGCGGTACGGCGGCTGTGGGGGGGCGTTCCGCGCGACGCAGTCGGCCAGGTACTCCGGAGCGAGGGTCGTCTCGAGTTGCCAGACGTGGAGATCCATGCTCACGACGCGCGCCGCGCCCCGGCGTTCGGCCTCGAAGGAGTAGAAGCCGTCGTAGGCACCGATGTCGAGCACGCTCTTGCCGGCGAGGTCGGGCAGACGCAGGGCCTCGAGCTCCTTCGCGAGCGCCGGCGGCGTCTTCTGTCCGCGCGTCACGACGCCCCGGCCGAGGTCGATGGAATGGAACCACACCTCGCGTTCGGCCGCGGCGGCCACCTGGCTGGGATCGGTGACGTCGAGATGGTCCACGTCCATGTGAAACCCCCGGGAGGATGCGGTCAGGCCTTGGCCAGCGCCGCGGTGAGGTCGAGGATCGCCTTCTTGCCGTCGGCGAAGTACATCAGCGTGTTGTCGGCCGCGAAGAGCGGGTTGGGGATGCCGGCGAAGCCCGGCGACAGCGACCGCTTCACCACCACCACCGTGCGCGCCTTGTCGACGTCGAGGATCGGCATCCCGGCGATGGGGCTCTTGGGATCCTGCGGGCCGCCGGATTGACGACGTCGTTGGCCCCGATGACGATCGCCACGTCGGTCTCGGGGAAGGTGGGATTGATGTCGTCCATCTCCCGCAGCTTCTCGTAGGGGACGTCGGCCTCGGCCAGGAGCACGTTCATGTGCCCCGGCATCCGCCCGGCGACGGGATGGATCGCGTATTCCACCGTGGTGCCGCGCTTCTCGAGCGCGTCGGCGAGCTCGCGCACGGCGTGCTGCGCCTGCGCCACCGCCAGACCATAGCCCGGCACGATCACCACCCGCCCCGCCCCCTCGAGCACCATGGCCACCTCCTCGGCGCTGGCGCTCTTCACGCGGCCGGCGTAGACGTCGTCGCCGGAGACGGCCGCCGTCGTCCCCAGACCGCCGAAGAGCACGCCGGCCAGCGAACGGTTCATCGCCTGGCACATGATCGCCGTCAGGATCAGCCCCGATGCCCCGACGAGCGATCCGGCGATCACGAGCACTGGATTGTCGATCACGAAGCCGGCGGCGGCCGCGGCGAGCCCGGAATAGCTGTTGAGCAGGCAGATCACGACCGGCATGTCGGCGCCGCCGATGGGGAGGGTGAGCGTGCAGCCCAGCACGCTCCCCACCACCACCAGCGCCCAGAAGAGGAGGTTCGACGACGGCCGGGCCCCCACCCCCCACACCAGCGCCAGCGTCAGCAGTGCCAGGCCGAGGTTGATCCAATGGCGGCGCGGGTCGGTCCAGGCCTTCTTGAAGCTCGGCAGCTCCTCGAGCTTGGCGAAGGCCACGAGGCTCCCCCAGAACGTCACCGCGCCGATGAGGCCGGTGAGGGCGGTGGCGATGATGAACTGCGTCCAGGGTACCGGGGGCGACCCCGCGGCCTTCGCCGCGGCGGTGGCGTTCCACAATTCAGCGCCGGCCACGAGCGTGGAGGCGGCGCCGCCGAAGCCGTTGAGGAGGGCCACCATCTGCGGCATCCCGGTCATCGGGTAGAGCAGCGCGAGCGCCCCGCCGATGGCGCTGCCGATGACGACCGCGAGACCGAGGATCACGAGCGTCCAGGGGCCGTGCGCGGCGAGGCTCCCGGCCACCGGGCCCTCGAAGCAGGCCGCCGCCAGCGCGATCGCCATGCCGGCCGCGCCCACGAGATTTCCGCGCGTGGCCGTGCGCGGCCCGGTCATCATCTTGAACGCCACGATGAACAGCATCGAGGCGGCCAGGTAGGCGAGGTTGATCCAGGACTGCGTCGACATGCGGGCCTACTTCTTCTTCGGGTGGAACATGCCGAGCATCCGGTGTGTGACCACGAATCCGCCCACCACGTTGATCATCGCCAGCACCAGCGCCACGAAGCCCAGCAGCGAGCCGAACTTCGTGGCCAGCGCACCCGCCACGACGATCGCGCCCACGGCCGTGATCCCCGACACGGCGTTGGATCCGCTGGTCAGCGGCGTGTGGAGGCGCTGCGGCACCTTGGTGATCACCTCGAAGCCCACCCACATCGCCAGCAGGAACACCGTGAGGAGCCGGATGAACTTCCCGGCGGGATCCTCGGTGCCGGCGGCCAGGGCGCCGGAGTCGGCGAGGAACATGACGATGGCGTGGGGCATGGGCGCTCCCTTCGGGGGTGTGGCGGCGGGATCAGCCGGCGGCGGCGGAGCCCGGCAGCGGCGGCAGGCCGCAGCGCTCGCGGATCCTGGGGTGGACCACCTCTCCCCCCCGCGCCACGAGCGTCTCACGGCAGATCTCGTCGGCGGTGTCGACGTCGGGCAGGCCGTGGGCGAGGAGGTGGGTGAGGAAAGTGGTGACGTTGCGGGCGTAGAGCTGGCTGGTGTGGTAGGGCACCGCGGCGGCGAGGTTGGTCGGGCCGGCGATCGTGACGCCGTCCACGACCACCGTCTCCCCGGGGACGGTCGCCGCGCAGTTGCCGCCGCGTTCGGCCGCCATGTCGACGATCACGCTGCCGGGGCGCATGGCGTCGACCGCCTCGCGCGTCACCAGCAGCGGCGAGCGCTGCCCCGGCACGAGCGCCGTGCAGATGACGATGTCCTGCTCGGCGATCACGCGGCCCAGGAGCTCGCGCTGCCGCGCGTAGAACTCCTCCCCCATCGCCCGGGCGTAGCCGCCGGCGGCCTCGCCGGCTCCCGTGTCGAGGGGCAGCTCGACGAACTTCGCCCCCAGACTCTGCACCTGCTCCTTGACGGCCGGGCGGACGTCGTACGCGCTCACCTGCGCTCCCAGCCGCTTGGCGGTGGCGATCGCCTGCAGGCCGGCGACGCCGGCGCCGAGCACGAGCACCTTGGCGGGCGTGACGGTGCCCGCGGCGGTGGTCATCATCGGCAGGATGCGCGGCAGGTGGACGGCCGCCTCCAGGACGGCCCGGTAGCCGGCGATGTTGGCCTGGCTCGAGAGCACGTCCATGCTCTGGGCGCGCGTGATCCGCGGCACGAGTTCCAGCGCGAAGAGCGTGGCCCCCGAGTGGGCGGCGGCCCGGCAGGCCTCGGGCTCGGAGAGCGGATCGGCCATCGCCACGACGACCACGCCGGGACGGAGCCGCGCGCGATCCTCGTCCCAGGCCGCCCCGGCGGCCCCGGCGGTGCGCACCGCGAGGATGCAGTCGGCGGCGAAGACGTCGTCGCGGGAGGCGGTCCGGGCCCCCGCGTCGCGGTAGGCGGCGTCGTCGAAGCCGGCCGCGAGCCCGGCCGACTCCTCCACGAGCACCTCGTGGCCCTGCTTGACCAGCGGCGCCACCGCGGCAGGCACGAGCGCGACGCGCCGCTCCCCGGGGCAGTGTTCCCTGACGACGCCGAGTTTCAATGGACGCTCCCCACGGGTTCGGAGGTCGGAGCGGGGCGTGGCGACACTCCGCGCGGCCGGAATCCCGCCACAGTGTGGGTCAGACCTCGGGGATTTGACAACCCGCGGCAACGCACGGCGCCGCGGGGGCGGGCCCCGTGGAGAGGGCAGCGGTCGTGGCCCGGGCGAGGGGATCGCCCCTCGGGGGAGGTGATCGGCGTCGAAAGCGGGCAACTTCGAACGCATCGCGGCGTTGGAAAGCCCGCGACGACGCGTGATCTTCCCCGCCGGCCCCGGTGGCGCGGGCCCCCGACGTCGCTTCGCAAGACGCCGCACCATGCCCGACATCCCCTCCCCGCTCCTCGTCCCGGCAGGCATCGGACTCACGCTCGCCGCGGCCAGCTGGCTCGCGCTGGCCGTGGTGGCCCGGCGGACGTGGCGGTGGTCCGCCGCCGCAGCGGCGTGCTGCGCCGTGGGGGCCGCGGGGTTCCTCGCCCTGGCGCTGTCTCGCGAGCCGGACAGTCCCGGCGCGAACGCCGTGCGGCTCGTTCCGGTGCCTGGCGTGCGCGCGGTGACGGACCTCGGCCGACCCGTGCCGATCGGGGTGCCGGCCCGCGGTCAGGCCGCCGACTCGATGCCGGAAGGCTTCGAGTGGCGTGCCATCGCCGCGAGCCGCGGGGAGCGCGAGGCGAATTGCCACGGCTGGGTTTTCGCCGACGGCGCCTACTGGCTGCCGAGCGAATCCATCGACGCCATCCTGCGCGACAACGGCTACCAACGCACCGGCGACCCTGCGGTGGGGGACGTCATCATCTACCGCGACGGCACCGGCCGGCCCCACCACTCCGGCCTGGTGAAGGCCATCGGCGACGACGGCTTCGTGCTCATCGAGAGCAAGTGGGGGCTGCTCGACGTCTTCTGGCACACCCCGCGCGATCAGGCCTTCGGCGATCGCTACGAATACTGGCACTCCGATCGCCGGGGGCACAGGCTGCGACTCAGCGGCGGAGCGACCCTCCAGGGTCCGCGCGGCGTCGCCCCCGCCCGGGTCGGCGGCTGACCGGCGGCAGGGCGAACGGGTCGTGCCGCGGCCGGAGGCCCCGCTCCGAGAGCCCCGGGAGCCAGGCAGGAGGGCCCTGAATCGGGCATGCCGTCCCGGGCCCGCGTTCGTATACTTCCACCCTCCGGGGGATGGGGGAGCCGCTCGCGCTGGCGAGCCCCCCAGGGTGGGAGCGATCGCAACGATGCGGCGGGGTCGCCGCGACGGGCCGGGCCTGGCGACGACGTTCCTTCATCGCAGCGGAAGGAGGTTTCGATGGCGTTTCCATGGCACCGGGCGTGGCGCGGCCAGCGCCGGACGCGTCGAGCGCCCGCCGCCTTCGAGCCCCTCGAGTCGCGGCGCGTCCTCGACGGCGCAGCCCGGCCGTTCATCGACCTCGGCCCCAGCGACAACGTCGCCCTCGACCAGCCCCGCGTGACGGTCGAGTTCGGCGACGCGCTCGGGCGGTCGATCGGCCCCGACATCTTCAACAGTTGGCTGCTCGACACCGGCGCCAACACCGTGCTGGCGTTCCAGACGGCGATCGACGACATGAACGAATCGCCCCCCGCCTACGAGGTGGAGGGGAGATTCGAGGAGATCGGGGTGGGCGGCACGCAGCTGTTCGACGTCTCGGCCCCCTACCGGCTCGACTTCGCCGGCACCAGCGGCGTCCGCCAAACCCTCCAGGGCGCGCGGATCATCTCCGACGCCACCCGTGACGTGAGCATGTTCGGCCCGTTCGGCATCGTGGGGATGCCGGCGATGACCGAGCGCGTCACGACGCTCGACTTCACTCCGTGGGAGAAGTTCAGCGAGGGCAATTTCCTCATGCACACGGAGTTCTCGCTCGAGGTGCCCGCGCCGGCGGGCCCGCGCTACTCCGTGAGCATCGACGACCGGGTGTCGTTCTCCCCCGACGGGCATGTCATCGAGGGGGATTATCCGCCCGTGTGGGCCGACATCCCCTTCTTCACCGTCGACGTCCTCCACGGGGGGAGGACGGTGACGGGCGACTTCATGTTCGACACCGGGGCCCAGGTGACGATCATCTCCAGTGCCGTCGCCTTCTCCCTCGGCCTCGACTCGAACCTCGACGGCGTCCTCGACTCGACCGACGTCGGCTACACGCGCACCGAGACCGTCGGCGGCGTGGGGGGCTCGCGCGACGCGCCGGTGTTCATGATCGATTCGGTCCACGTGCCCACCGACCAGGGGGTGGACCTGGTGTGGACCGACCTCCTCTGGCTCGTGGTCGACATCGCCCCCGGGATCGACGGCGTGTTCGGCTTCGACAACATGACCAGCGGCTGGATCGAGGCCACGCTGGGAGCCACCACCGCCGGCGGCTCGGGCTCGATCCGCCAGTCGCACCTCGACTTCCGCGGCTGGGAAACCGCCGGCACCGGCAAGATCCACTTCGACATCAATCCCGATCTGGCCGCGGTGCAGCTCCCCGAGGGGCCGGGCGCGGTGATCGTCGAGCCGGGCGGGGCGACGACGGTGAGCGAGTCGGGCCACCAGGACACCTACACGATGGCGCTGCGCGTCCGGCCGGCGGCCGACGTGGTGGTGGAGCTGGTGACGAAGCCCACGCAACTGGTGGCGCATCCCCTCGGCCAGCCGTCCGCCACGTCGATCCGCTTCACCCCCGACGACTGGAACGTGCCGCGCACCGTGGTGGTGCGCGCCGTCGACGACGCCACCGAGCAGAGCCTCCACCGCTCCGGCATCCGCCATGTCGCCACGAGCGCCGACCCCGCCTACCACGGCGTGGGGATGCCGCAGGTGCTCGTGAACATCATCGACGACGATTACGCCGCGGTGATGGTCCTCCCCACCGACCTCCAGACCGACGTCGCCGAGGGGGGGGCGACCGACACCTACGATCTCGTGCTCGTCCGCGCGCCGACGGAGAACGTGACGATCGCGCTGGTGCCGTCGGGCGGGCAGGTGACGGCGGTGGGCGCGGACACGGGCCTCACGTCGCTGACCTTCACCCCGGCCACCTGGAACCAGCCCCAGACCGTGCGCGTCACGGCGGTGGACGACGCGGTCGTCGAGGGGCCGCACCGGGCGTACGTGAGCCATCAGATCCTCTCCGGCGACGCGCAGTACGCGGAGGCCTTCGCGATCCCCGAGATCGTGTTCATCACCGACAACGACGTCGCCGTGGTCGCCAATCCCCCCACGGTGACCGTGTCGTCGGCCTCGGTGAGCGGCACGGTCGGCGAGACGCTCGCGGCCGGCGGCACCTGGAGCGCGCCCGACGCCGGGCACGCCGTCACCCTCGCCGCGTCCCTCGGCAGCGTGACGCAGCTCGCCGGGGGCACCTGGACGTGGTCGCACGTCGCCTCAGCACCGCTGGGGGCGGAGGCGGTGACCATCACGGCAACCGACGACCGGGGCCTCTCCGCGCAGACGACCTTCACCGTGACCGCGCGCGGCGCGCCGGCCTCGGTCGTGGCGATCGCCGGAGACGGCGGCGCGGCGCTCTCCTGGGCCGCCCCGGCGGCCGCCCCCGGCCTGCTGGTGACGGGCTACCGGGTGGAGCGATCGACCGACGACGGCCTGACCTGGTCCACGCCCATCGACACCACCGGCGACGCCACGGCGCTCGCCGTCACCGGGCTCGTCAACGGCACCCCGTACCGCTTCCGGGTGGCCGCGCACGACGCCGGCGGGACGGGCCCCTTCTCCGCCCCCTCGACGGCGGTGACGCCCGCCGCGGTGCCGTCGGCACCGGCGGCGCCCGGGGCCGAGGCCGGCGACGGCACGGCCACGGTCACCTGGACGGCCCCGGGCGCGAACGGCTCGGCGATCTCCGGATACCGCCTCGAGGCCTCGGGCGACGACGGCGTCACCTGGGCGGCGGTGTCGATGCCCGCCGGCACCGTCACCTCGTACCTCGTCACCGGGCTCGCCAACGGCACGGCCTACCGCTTCCGTGTCGCGGCCGACAACGGTGTCGGCGGCGGCCCCTTCTCCGCCCCCTCGACGGCAGTCACGCCGCAGGGCGCGCCGGGATCGAGCGTCGGGATCACCGCCACCGCCGGCAACGGCACCGTGACCCTGGCCTGGACCGCGCCGGGCGACGACGGCGGCTCGCCGGTCGTCGACTACCGGCTGGAGATGAGTCTCGACGGCGGGAAGGTCTGGGCGGCCGTCTCGCGGGCCCCCTCGGCCGCGACCGGACAGGTCGTCGCGGGCCTCGCCAACGGCATGGCCTACGTCTTCCGCGTGGCGGCCGTGAACGGCGTCGGCACCGGGCCCTTCGCGGTGTCGCCCGAGGCGATTCCGGCCCTGCCGGCCGGCGTGCCGACGGCGCTGGTTGCGAAGCGCGGCGACGGCACGGCGACCCTCACCTGGAAGGCGCCGGTCGCGAACGGCGGCAGCCCGATCGTCGACTACGCGATCGAGCGCAGCAGCGACGGCGGGAAGACCTGGACCACGGTGGACAGGCAGCCGTCGTCGGCCACCACGGCGACGGTCGCGGGGCTCGTCAACGGCACGCTCTACGTCTTCCGCGTGGCGGCCGTGAATTCGGTGGGCCCGGCGGCCTTCACGCTCAAGAGCGCGGCGATCATGCCCGCGGCGGTGCCGGGGCCCGTCACCGCGCTGTCGGCCGTGCGCGGCCACCGCCAGGTGACGCTCACCTGGACGGCCCCCGCCTCCTCGGGCGGTCTGCCCATCCGGGATCATGCCGTGGAGTGGAGCCTCGACGGCGGTGCCACGTGGCGCGCCGTGCCGCACGCCCCGTCCCCCGCGTCGCGGATCGTGGTCCGCGGACTGACCAACGGTCGCGATTACCTCTTCCGTGTGGCGGCGACGAACACGCTCGGCAGGGGAGCGGCGGGGGAGATCGCCGGCCCCGTCACGCCGGCCACGCTCCCCGCCGCCCCGACGGCCCTCACGGTGACGCGCGGCGACGGCCGAGTCGCGCTCGCATGGCGGGCGCCGGTCGCCGACGGCGGCAGCCGCATCGACGAATACGTCGCGGAGTCGAGCCGCGACGGCGGCAAGACCTGGCAGGCCGCCGCCCGTGTGACGGCGACGACCGCCGTGGTCGAGGGCCTCTCCAACGGCACCACGTATCTCTTCCGCGTCGTGGCGCGCAACGCGGTCGGGGCCGGCGCGTTCGCACGCTCGGCCGCGATCGTGCCGGCGACGATTCCTGGGATGCCGGCCGACCTCGCCGTCACCCGCACCGGGACGACGGCCGTCGTGTCCTGGGCCGCCCCGGTCTCCAACGGCGGCCGGCCGATCGTCGACTACCGCCTCCAGTGGTCGATCGACGGGGGCGAGACCTGGAAGACGGTGGTCCGCAAGCCGGTGGCGTCGCTCCGCGTGAGCCTCGCCGGCGTGCCCGCCGACGCCACGCTGCGGGTGCGGCTCGTGGCGGCGACGGTCGTGGGGGTGGGCGAGGCCGCCGAGGCGGTTTCCGGGCCCGCCTGAGCGCGCCGGCCCGGGGGAGCGGCGCGCGGCCCTCGATCGGGGCCGTCACAACCGGCCCAGCCCGCCCGCTCCGCCCGGAGAACGCCCGCCGGGCCGTGGGGCGGACGGATTCGTGCCGGATTGGCGTGAAAGGCCCGTTTTCCGGCCGTGTCGGCGGCGGTGGCGCGCCTAGAGTTGTCCATACCCCCGGGAGACTCTCGTGAAACGCACCAGTACCGAACAGGCCCGACTCCTTCAGATCGCCGCTCTCTGCCAAGAGGCGATCCAGCAGCAGCGCGAGCGCGAGGCGCGGCTCGGCTACGGTCTCGACGACTACACGGAGGGACGGATCGTGGGCGCGGCCAATCTGGCCCGCAAGATCTACCGTGCCGTCACCGGCGAGAAGGATCCCCCGTCGGGCATCGTGCGCCGCTCGACCCCCGTCTGACGCATGCATGCTGCGTCGCGCGAGCGTCGCGGCGACCTTCGCTGCCGAGACAATGGAAAGGCCCCGCGGATCCCATGATCCGCGGGGCCTTCTGCTTGGCTGCTCAGGCGATCGGTCAGGGGAGGATGACCGAGTCGATGACGTGGATCACGCCGTTGCTGGCCTCGATGTCGGTCTTCACGACGTTGGCCATGCCGGCGGGAGTGCCCACCTTCACGCCCCCATCGGTCGAGATGGCGACGTTCTTGCCGCCGGCGGTGGTGGCCTCGGTGATCTTCACCACGTCCTTGGCGAGCACCTTGCCGGGGACGACGTGGAGGAGCAGGATCTCCTTGAGCTTCTCCTTGTTCTCCGGCTTGAGGAGCTCCTCGACGGTGCCGGCCGGCAGCTTGGCGAAGGCCTCGTCGGTGGGGGCGAAGACGGTGAACGGCCCCGGGCCCTTGAGGGTGGAGACGAGGTCGGCGGCGCCGGCCGCGGCGGCGAGCGTCTTGAACGTGCCGGCACCGACGGCGGTGTCGACGATGTCCTTGGCGGCGGCAGCGACGGGCGCGGCAGGCTGGGCGGTCTGCGGGGCCGTGGACGAGATCACGCGCTCACTGATGATCCGCTCGTGGACCACGGTCTCCTGCGCGGGCGCGTGGACCACGGTCGTGGAGCCGTGGTAGCGGACGGCGGGCTGGGCGTGGACCGGGGCGTGGGTGACACGGCCGCGGCTCCCCTTGCAGTTGCCCGCGGAGGCGTCGGAGGGCGCGAAGGCCAGGCCGATCACGGCCGGGACGGCGATCCAGAGGGTTTTCATGGCAGATTCCTGTGGGGTGTCCAAAACAGTTGGTCAACCCTAGGCACCTGCCGGCCCGTGGACAGTGGTCGACGGCCCACCGGGGGGCGGCCGCAGGCCCCCGAACCGGCCCCGGAGCAGCTTCGTGGCCTCGATGACGCCCAGCGGCGCCACGGCCAGGGCCGACACGATCCCCCACCAGCCCCCCAGGCCCTCCCCGACGTCGAACACCGGCCGGGCGAACGGCAGCGCCACGATCGCCACCTGCAAGAGCCCGGAGACGGCGATCGCCGCCAGCAGGCGGGGGTTGGCG
>CAISKG010000200.1 GCA_903885855.1 uncultured Planctomycetaceae bacterium | reverse complement strand
GTGATCCTGGCTGTGCGATGCTTTCCCGCCACTGAATGTGTGTTGGCGTGGGCTGCGGCGACTGTAGCGGTGCGGCGATTGGGCAAGTCAATCATGCGGCACCTTCACAATGACGGTCGGCTTCTACATCGTCGTCCGGGCCTGCCGGGCGCCGGTGACGATGATCGCCTCGAACGCCGGCCAGGACGGCTCGATCGTCTGCGAGAAGGTGCTCTCCGGCAGCGGCAACTTCGGCTACAACGCCGCCACCGGCGACTACGAGGATCTCGTCAAGGCGGGCGTCATCGACCCCACGAAGGTCACGCGCACCGCCCTCCAGAACGCCACCAGCGTCTCGACGCTGCTCCTCACGAGCGACGCCCTGATCGCCGAGAAGCCCAAGGAGTCGAAGGCCAAGGCCGGGGCCGGCGGCCACGGCGGCGACTACGACATGTACTGATCGACCGCCCCACGGGGCACGTCGTCGCAGACACGGCCGGGGCGCCCTTCGGGGCGCCCCGGTTTTTTTATGCCGCCGGCCGGGCCCGGCATTCCTCGAGCCGCGCCTCGGCCAGGCGCCGGCGCCGCTCCTCGGCGCGCCACGCGCCGTCGGCGGCCACCAGGGCCATGAGCGCCGCCTCGAGGAGCCGATCGGCCTCCTCCACCGGCGCCGACGGTGGCCGCCGCGGCGGGGGCCCCGCGTGGAGGGCCGGGTCGGCCGACCACCAGCGCGCGTCGGCACGGATCCGCGCGGCGGTCGCCGCGTCGCACTGTCCGAGCAGCGCCGATGTGGCGCCGTCGGTGGCGGCCAGGATCGCCGCGAGCTCGGCGGCGTCGAAGACCGCCGGCGTGGGATCGAAGTCGTCGGCCACGCCCGCGGCGGCCGTCCAGCGGCTCCAGGCGAACTTCGCCTCCGAGACGTGCAGCGCCGGCCCCACCCGATGCCGCTCGAGAAACCGGGCGAACTCGCCGCTCACGCCGGGATTGACCAGGGCGTCGGTGGAGTCGGGCTCGAAGCCGAGGAGGGCGGCGAAGTCGCTCGGCACGGAGCGGTCGGCGAGGCGGACGTCGACGCGCTCCACGCCGGGGGCGGCCCGCCAGCGCGCGAGGTGATCGCTCCAGCGGCACTCCGCGGCGTGCTCCGCGATCCACGCGTCCCTGGGGCCCTCGAGCGGGCCGCGCCGCTGCCAGTAGAGCGACCTGAGCCAGGAGACCGGGTCGCGCAGGTAGGCCACCACGCGCAGCGGCGCTCCCAACAGGGAGGTGAAGCGGTCGATCGACTCCCGGCCGGCGTGGAGCCACAGCTCGTAGCTCAGCACGGGGATCGTGCCCGCGGCGCGCAGGGCCGCCAGCTCGCCGGCCGCCGCGCGGAGCCGGGCCGGATCGAGCCGCGCGAGATCGTCGAGCCCCGCGCTCATGCAGTAGCGCGCGGCGAACAGGGCGGCGAAGCCCTCGAGCGCGTCGCCGCGCAGGAGCGTGCCCGAGGCGTCGATCGCCACGTATTCGCAGCACACCCCCGGCCGGTCGACGAGCGGCCGCCGCGGCCGCCACGTGAGCTCGTGCTGCAGCGCCGACGACCCCGCCTTCGGCGCGCCGACGTGAAGGACGATGGGCAGCTCGGACATGGCGGATGGCGCCGGCGGCCGATCAGGCAACCTTCTCGAGGTAGGCGAGGAACTCCGCGTCGGTGGCCCCGGGGAATCCGGTGAACGGCCCGATCACCCGGCAGGGGAGCAGGCCCGCGTCGTGCAGCCGGCCGAAGACCTCGGTGAAGGACTCGGGGGTCCAGACGCTGCAGTGGACGTCGAGGTAGTGCTTCGTCTTCCAGACGAAGTTGGCGTATCCCACCGCGTCGGAGTCGGAGTAGTGGCGGCGGGCCTCGGTGTAGGGGGGCATCTGCCCCTCGACGAGGCGCTCCCCCTGGTGGAAGAACGACTGCGAGAGGAAGTCCATCACCTGCGTGGGGGTGGGCACGGCGGGCTTCTCGATCGACCAGCCGACGATCTGCCCGAAGGTGGTGGTGGTGCGGTAGTAGTCCATCGTCTGGGTGCGCGTGGGGAGGAGGATCGCCACGCGGCCCCCCACCTCGACGCACTCCAGGATCTCCTCCAGCCAGCCGAGCGGATTGGGGACGTGCTCCAGGACGTGCGAGGCGACGGCGTAGGAGAACTTCCGCCCCTTCACGCACGCCGCGAGGCGCTTGCCCGGCACCCACACCGCGTCGACGCGCGGGATCGTGCGCCCCGTGGCACCGGGATTGTCGGCGGCCTTGCGCAGGATCTCGTCGTTGTCGATGCAGTCGACGTAGAAGACGTCGTGCTGCGCGCGGTCGACGAGGGGATTGAAGTAGGGGGCGATCTCCAGGCCGCGGCCGGAGATCGGCAGATGGCTCTTCACGAAGGCCTTGCGCCCCTCCGGGCCGGACAGCGGCACGGCCGCGGCGTCGGCGGGGGCGGCCGTGGGGGCGACGGCGGTCGACATGGCACAACTCCTGGAGGGCGTCGGAAACGGAGCGGGAAAGGGGATTCAGGCGGCCCGGGCGAAGTCCCGGTCGCGGGATGGGGCCTGTGGCACGCCGGCGGCGCCCGCCTGGCCGCGCCAGGCGGCGACCTCCCCCCTGGCACGCAGCCAGGCCACCGTCCGCGCGAGCCCCTCGTCGAGCGAGGTGGCGGGGCGGTAGCCGAAGGTCGCCGCGGCACGATCGATGCTCATCACACGCCGCTGGTAGCCCACCGGCTTGTCGGGGAGGAAACGCGGGCGGATGCCGCCGCCCACGGCCCGCGCCACCGCCTCGGCGATCTCGCGGATGCTCGTCTCGCGGCCGCTGGCGAGATTGAAGGCCGCGCCGCCGAAGGGATCGGCGGCGACGGTGATCGAGGCGATGGCGTCGGCGACGTCGCCGACGTAGACGAAGTCGCGGGTGGCGTTGCCGTCGCCCCAGACGTCGAACGTGGCCTGCCCGTCGGCCGCCGCGAGGAGCGCCTTGCGCACCAGCGCCGCCACGACGTGGCCGCGGTCGGCGTCGAAGGCGTCGCCGGGGCCGTAGAGGTTGGCCGGGATCACCGTCACGGTGTCGCGGCCGGCCATCCCCAGGATCGTGTCGGCCGCCAGCGATGCGGCGAGCTTGGCGTAGCCGTAGCTGCCGGTGTCGCCCGACGGCACGCCCTCCACCAGCGCCCCCTCCTCCAGCGGCAGCGGCACGTCGCCGGAGTAGGCGCAGGGCGTGCCGGCGAGCACCACGCGCCGCGCCCGGCCGCGGCAGGCGGCGCGGATGACGTTCAGGCCGAGGCGGAAGTTGTCGTGGAAGGCCCGGCCGGCGCGGCTGCGCAGGTATCCCACGCCGCCGACGTCGGCGGCGAGGTGGACGATCGTGTCGGCGTCGGCGAGGAGCCGATCGGCCACGGCCGGATCGAGCAGGTCGCCGTCGCGACGGCCCAGGGCACGCACCGCGGCCCCCCGGCGCCGCAGCGCCTCGACGACGTGGCTCCCCAGGAAGCCCCTGGCACCGGTGACGTGGATGGCCATCGTGGATTGCTCGCGGAAGGGGATCGGATCAGGCCGCCCGGGCCACGCCCGACAGCACGCCCCGGTAGACGCGCTCGTAGGCGGCCTGGGTGCGCTCCAGGCAGAAGCGCTCGCGCGCCGCCGCGCGGTGCTCGCGGGTGTCGGGGTAGTGGAGATGCTCGTTGGTGGCGCAGCGCTTGATCGTGGCGGCGAAGGTCTCCGCGTCGCCGACGTCGACGGCGATGCTCGAGAAGGCGGTGTCCTTGTCCATCCGGTAGACGAACATCGACCGGGCCCGCGAGGTGAGCACCGGACGGTCGTGCGACAGGGCGTCGGCGAGCACCGCCGAGCCCGACTGCCCCACCTCGTCGTAGGGGAGGACGAACACGTCGGCCTGGGCGAGGACGGCCGCCTGCTCGGCGGGATCGCCCAGGAAGCCGGTGAACAGCACGCGCGACTGCAGCCCCCAGGCGTCGGCCTGCTGGATCATGTCCATCCAGTAGTCGCCGCCGGTCTTGTCCTTGGGGTGGACGCCGCCGGCGACCACCATCTTGAACGACTCGGGGAGGTGCTTGAGGGTGGCGAGGAGGTGGCCGTGTCCCTTGTAGCGGCTCACGAAGCCCGGAACCATCAGCCAGGTGTCGCGCGGCGGCTTCACGAACGCCGGCTCGACGTGGGCGTGGGGCACGCTTTCGATGGGGATCGGGATCACGTGCACGCGCTTCTTGAGGCGCGGGAAGGTCTCCACGAAGTACTTGAGGGTGTCCTTGCTGTGGAGCACGATCGCCTCGGCACGCTCCAGCGCCGCCACGAAGTGGCGGTTCCGGAGGCGGTGGAACACCCCCTCGCAGAACTGCGACGCGGGGCGGTTGCGCTGGCGGCGCGTCATGCTCTTGAGCCAGGTGTGGAGGCTCACCACCACCGGCTTGTCGAGACGCCGCATGACCTCGGCGAAGCGGCGGTTCGAGGGGCCGATGCGCTTGGCGAAGAAGCAGAACTCGTGCTGGATGTGGACCAGGTCGGCGGGCGATCGGTTGACGGCGCGGATCAGGTCGTTGAAGTAGGCGTTCTGCTCGGCGACCGAGACGCGCCGCTCCACGTCGATGAAGTTGCGCATGTCGAAGGGGAGAACGTCGGTGAACCGCTCGAGCCCCGCCGCGAGGCGCTTGGCGTACTCGGCGTTGCCGCACTGCTGGTCCCAGGGCGTCATCAGCGCCACCGAGAGCCTGCGCCCGCCCCCCGTGGGGCCGCCGAGGAGGCGCACGTCACCCTTCGCCGGCCGGTTGCCGGCGGCCGATCCCTCCACCATCGTCGTCTCGCACCGCATGGAGATCCCCCTCGATCCCGCGTCACTTGCCCGGCGCCCCGGGCAGGCACACGCCCGGAGCGGGGCGGGACGGTAGCAGGCGCGGCGGCGCGGCAGAAGGGCAGTTCCGCGCCCCTGGGGCGGACGGTCAGCCGGGGGAACGGGGAGAAGGTGGGGAAGCGGGGCGGGAGCCATCGCGGCCGCGTGGCGGGGGAGCGAGCCCGTCGAGGGGTACGAAGCCGTCGGCGCCCGCCGGCACGTCGCGGCCGGCCCCGCAGGGGGGCGCCGTCAGGCTCCGCATCCAGCCCCGCACGAGCCACGCCGCGGCGGCGACGGCGATCGCGATCGCGGCGATGTCGTCGGCGGGCACGGGCGGCGGACTCCGCGGCGCGGGCTCAGAGGAAGCGGCTGCCGAGCTGGTAGGTGAGCATGGCCGCGAACCAGGCCAGGATCGTCATCGACGCGAACGACACCACCGGCCACCACCGGCTCCCCGTCTCGCGGCCGATCACCGCCAGCGTGCTCACGCACTGCGCGCACAGCGCGAAGAACACCATGATCGACAGCGCCACCGGCAGCGTGAACACCTTGCGGCTGCTGCCGTCCCACGTGGCCGCGCGGAGGCGGCGGACGAGCGCCGAGGCCCCCTCCTCCTCGCCGGGATCGACGTCGCCGAGGTTGTAGATCACCCCCAGCGTCCCCAACACCACCTCACGCGCCGGGAAACTGGCGATCGCGGCGCATCCCAGCCGCCAATCCCACCCCAGGGGGCGCACCAGCGGCTCGATCAATCGCCCCGCCCTGCCCAGGAAGCTGGTGCGCTGGGCGGCGCCGCGCCGGGCCGCCTCGAGCCCCTCGGGCGTGCCGAGGGCGGCGAGCGCCTCCTGTGCCTCCCGGCCTTCCGCGCCCTCCGCCGCCGGAGCGGCGGCGAGCATCTCGAGCCGCTGCCGCTCGCGCCCCACCTCGGCCTCGATCGCGGCCTCCGAGCGCGGGTAGTGGGACAGCGCCCAGAGGACGACGCTCACGGCCAGGATCGTCGTGCCCGCCCCGGAGAGGAACGACCACGTCGCCTCGCGCACGCGCTCGAGCACCACGCGCGGCTGCGGCCAGCGCCAGCCGGGCAGCTCCATCACGAAGGCCTGCGGGGGACCGCGGAACACCGTCCTGGTGAGGAGGAAGGCCGCCGCCGCGGCCACCGCCACGCCGAGCGCGTAGAGGGCGACGAGCACCACCGCCTGCAGGCGCAGCCACGGGATTCCCGCCACCGCCACGTCGGGGACGAAGGCCCCCGTGAGGAGCAGGTACACCGGCAGCCGGGCCGAGCAGCTCATGAGGGGGGCCAGAAGGATCGTGAGGAGACGGTCGCGCGGGTTCTCGATCGTGCGCGTGGCCATGATGCCGGGGATGGCGCAGGCGAAGCTCGAGAGGAGCGGGATGAACGACTTCCCCGACAGCCCCACGCCGACGAGGAGCCTGTCCATGAGGAAGGCGGCGCGGGAGAGGTAGCCGCAGCCCTCGAGCAGCGCGATCCAGAGGAACAACAGCGCGATCTGCGGCACGAACACCACCACGCTGCCCGCCCCGGCGATCACCCCGTCGACGACGAGCGACCGCAGCGCCCCCTCCGGGAGGCGCTCGCTGACGGCCGCGGCGACCGCGTCGATGCCCGCCGAGATGCCGTCCATGAGCGGCGCGGCGAGGGTGAAGATCGACGTGAACACCGCGAGCATCGTGGCCGCGAAAAGGAGCGTGCCCCAGACGCGGTGCGTGACCAGGCCGTCGATCCGCTCGTCGAGCCGCCGGCGCGTGGACCGCCGCGACACCACCCCCTCGAGCGTGCGCTCGATCCAGGCGTAGCGGCCGATCGCCTCGCGGGCCGGCCCGGGCTGGGCGGGATCGGCGGCGGCCAGCGCCGCGGCGAGCCCCTCCGGCTCGCGCGGCACCGCGGCGGAGAGGATGGCGTCGGCGAGGCGATCGAGCCCCTCGCGCCGCGGCGCCACCACCGGCACCACCGGGCAGCCGAGGCGCCGCGCGAGAAGGTCGGCGTCGATGTCGATGCCCCGCGCCGCGGCGACGTCGGAGAGGGTGAGGGCCACGACCGTGGGGATCCCCAGGCCGATCGCCTGACTGGCCAGATAGAGATTCCGTTCCAGGTTCGTTCCGTCGATCACGATCACGACCCGGTCGGGCGGACGCACCCCCGCCATGCGCCCCTGGAGGACGTCCACCGCCACCTTCTCGTCGGGGCTCTTCGGGGAGAGGCTGTAGGTGCCAGGGAGGTCGATGAGGTCGAGGGGGCGGCCCCGGTGCGTGAACCGGCCCAGCTTCTGCTCCACCGTCACGCCGGGATAGTTGCCGACCCGCGTGGGGATGCCCGCCAGCGCCGTGAAGAGCGAACTCTTGCCGGTGTTGGGATTGCCGAGCAGCGCCACGGCCAGCGCGTCGCCGGGGCCGTCCGGGGGGCCGGCCTCCCCGGCGGGGTTCGCGCCGGTGACGGTGGGATTCATGGCCGGGTCGCCTGCCGGAGCCCTACCGCGGCCGGCGCACGACGGCCGGAAGCACGGCGATCCGCTCGGCGTCGGCGCGGCGGATGGAAAGGCGGTAGCCGCGGAGTTCGAGCTCCACCGGGCAGCCGAGGGGGGCCGCCCCCACCACGCGCACCTGCACGCCGGGGGTGAATCCCATCTCGAGGAGCCGCTCGCTCGTGGGATCACTCCCCGACACGCGGGCCACCTCGGCGGTCGCGCCGACGGCGATCTCTCGCAGGCTCGTCACACCCACCTCCCACGGCGACCCTGCCCCAAGCGGGAAGATTCCCGGGAAAAGGGCGGCGGCCGCTTGTTGAGAATGATTCTCAAAACCACCCCTAGTGTAGAACGGTCCGTGGTCGGTGGCAAATCCAACCGGCCGAATCGGCTCCAAAAAACCCTCCCCCACCTGCCATGCCCCGGGGCCTGTTCATCACCGGCACCGACACCGACGCCGGCAAGACCTTCCTCGCCGCCGCGATCCTCCGCGCGATGATCGACGCCGGGCTCACCCCCGGCGCCTACAAGCCGGTGGCCAGCGGCTCCGGCTCCCACGACGGCGACGCCCGGGTGCTCTGGGAGGCGGCTGGAAGGCGGCTCGACCCCGGCGTCGTCTGCCCGCAGCGCTTCCGCGCGGCGCTGGCCCCCCACCATGCGGCCCGACTCGAGGGGCGCGTTGTCGACGAAACGCTCCTCGAGGAGGGCCTCGCGCCCTGGCTGTCCTCGAGCGACGTGGTGGTGGTCGAAGGGGCGGGGGGCCTCTTCTCCCCCCTCTCCGAGCACCTCCTCAACGTCGATCTGGCCCTGCGCCTGGGACTGCCCGCGGTGATCGTCGACGGCGGCCGCCTGGGCTGCGTGGGGCGCGTCCTGGCGGCCCGCGCCGCCGCCGCCGCGCGGGGGCTGCCGGTGGCAGCGGTGGTGGTGTCGCAGTCGGTGGGGGACGACGGCCGCCTGCTCTCCGACCCCACCGCGCCGCGGCGGATCGCCGCCGACGGCGCCGCCGAGTTGCAGGCCCGCCTCGGGGATCTGCCGGTCGCGCTGCTCCCCCACGGAGCCGGCACGACGCAGCCGGCGCTCGACTGGCCGGCGCTCGCCGGCCGCAGCGGCGGCGCCGGTCAGGGATAGCGCGCGAAGGCGACGCGCACGAAGCCGCGCCAGCGTCCCTCCCCGTCAGGCTCGACGATCCAGCGGGGCATCACGGCCACCGACTGGTGCACCCCCTCGAAGCCCCCCTCCGACTGGCTCACGGTGCGCACCGGGAAAGCCCACATC
>CAISKG010000199.1 GCA_903885855.1 uncultured Planctomycetaceae bacterium | reverse complement strand
TTCCCGGCCACGACCTCCACCTTGAGGTCCTCCGCCGCCTCCGCGTCCACCGCCGGCAGCAGGACGACGTGCCGCACCCTGCCCGGTCCGGCGGCGGGGTAGGCCGCCTCGAGGTTGCGGACCGCCTCGGGGTCGGGGGGGGCAGGCTCGTCGGCGCGCCCGCTCGCGGCGAGGCTCGCGGCGAGCAGGATCGCACCGAGGACCAGCGCGAACCGCAGGCGGAGGAAGGCGGTCGTGGCGGGAAGCGTGGGGCGGGGGGCAAGCATGCGGATGGCCTCCGGGGAGGTGCGGGAAAGGAGGCTCCAGTGATGCCAGGGACACCGCCCGGCTGTCAACTTTTCCCGCGGCGTGCGTCGCCGCGTGGCTACACTGCGGCGATGATTCTCGAGGGGCTGATCACGACGCGTGCCGCCGACGGCACGCCCCATCTGGCGGCGCTCGGCCCCGAGGTCGATCCGCGGGCCCTCCGGGAAGGAGCGCTCGCCGAGCTCGTCCTCAAGCCCTTCGCCTCGAGCCACACCGCCGCCAATCTCGCCGCCACCCCCGCCGGTGTCTTCCACACCACCGACGACGTCCTCCTGCTCGCGCGGTGCGTGGCCGGCGTGGGGCCGCCGCCGGCGATGGTGCCGGCCGAGGCCGTGCCCGGCTGGCGGCTCGCCGACGCCTGCGGCGCCTGGGAGTTTTCCATCGTGGAGGCCGACCGCTCGGCCGGGCGGCAGCGCCTCGTGGCCCGCGTGGAGCGGTTCCACGCCGGCCGCCCCTTCCACGGCCACGTCCGGGCCCGGCACGCCATCGTCGAGGGGGCGATCCTCGTCTCGCGCCTCCAGCTCCTCGGCGCGGAGGAGGTGCGGGCGGGGCTCGAGGCGCTGCGGGTGCTGGTGGAGAAGACGGGCGACGCGGAGGCGCACGAGGCGCTGGCGATCCTGGTCGAGCGTGCCTCCCGCCCCCCGGCGCCCCGCGTGGATTGACGGCCCGGCGGCCGGGCGGCTTGCCGGCGCCCGCCGCCGGTCTTCTACTGCCGCGATGGCTTCGTCGGCATCGCATCCACCGGGCCTCCCGCACGCCGTCGAGGTGCGCGCGCCGGCCCGGTTCCACCTGGGGATGTTCTCCTTCGGCGATGCCGCCCTGCGGGCCTTCGGCGGCACCGGCGTGATGCTCGACGAGCCGGCCACGGTGGTCCGCGTGCGCCGCGCCTCCGCCTTCGGCTCGAGCGGCGCAGGAGCCGCGCGGGCCGAGGGCTTCGCGCGGGCCTGCGCCGCCTCGTGGGGCCTCCCCGCCGGCACCGCCTTCCACGTCGACGTCGTCGCCGCGCCCCGGGCCCACGTCGGCCTGGGGAGCGGCACGCAGCTGGCGCTGGCGGTGGCGGCCGGCGTCGGGGCGCTCGCCGGGCGGGCGGCGGCCGAGGCGCGGGGCGTCACGGCGGAGGGGGCGCTGGAGCTGGTGCACGCGGCGGGGCGCGGGAGGCGATCGAGCGTCGGCGCCTACGGCTTCGCCCTCGGCGGCCTGGTCGTGGAGGCGGGGAGGCTCGGGGCCGACAAGGTCGCCGCCCCCGCCGGGGTATCGCCGCTGGTGGCCCGCGCGGTGCTGCCGCAGGCATGGCGCGGCGTGCTCGTCGTGGAGCGGGGCGCGGAGGGGCTCCATGGCGCCGCCGAGCGCACCGCCTTCGAGGCCCTCGCGCCGGTGGATCGCGGCCTCACCGCCGAGCTCGCCCGGCTCGCGCTCCTCGAACTCGTGCCGGCGGCGCTCGAGGGGCGCTTCGACGCCTTCGCCGCCGCCTTCGGCGCCTACGGCCGGCTGGCCGGCGTGCCCTTCGCGGCCGCCTCGCGGGCGCTCGCCTTCCACGGGCGGATCGAGCGCCTGCTCGAGCGCGTCGCCGCGGCCGGCTTCCCCGGCGCCGCGCAGAGCTCGTGGGGGCCGGCGGTGCTCGTGTGCTGCGCGGGGGAGGCGGATGCCGCCGCCCTCGCGGCCACGCTCGCCGCCGAGGGGCTCGCCGCCACGCACGACATCGCCGTCGTGTCCTTCGCCGCAGCCGGGGCGCGGCTGCAGCCGATCGGCTGAGCGCGGGGTTCAGTCCTCCGGCTCGTCGAACGGTCCGGCGAGGACCGCGCCGGCTTGCTCGCGCTTGCCCCCCTCGTCGATCACGAAGCGCGCCTGGGGAATGAGATCCTCCGGCACGCGCCACACGCTCCGATCCACCCCCTTGGCGACGAGATTGAGGATGATGTACGGGGGGATCTCGGCGGCCGTCTCGCGGATCGGCACCGCCGCCGGATCGGTGCCCTCGAGGATGTCGGCGGCGAGGCGGCCGGCGACGAGCCCCACCTCGTGGAAATTGAAGCCGACGTCGAACAGCGAGCCCCGCTCGGGCACGCCGGGGTTGACCGTGAACACCGGCACCCCCGCCTTGGCGGCGGTGGCGATCGTGGCGTCGATCGCCGACATGACGGTGGTGTCGCCCGGGCAGAAGATCGCCTCGGCGCCGCGCGCGATCGTGGCCTGCACCGCCTCGATGACGCCGGAGGAGTTCTCCACCGGCACCTCGAAGAGCTCGATCCCGCGGCGGCGGCAGGCGGCGCGGGCCAGCTCCATGAAACGGCGCGAGTTGCTCTCGGAGGGATTGTGGGCCGCCCCCACGCGCTTGAGCCCCGGGTGGAGCCGCCGGGCCACGCCGAAGGTGAAGTCGACGGGCGCCAGGCTGCCGTAGCCGACGAGCCACGGGGGATGGACCATCGGGTCGGCCCGGTCGAGCCCGACGCCGGCCGAGAAGGGGTCGGCGACGGCGGCGAAGACGTGCTTCAGCCGGCCGCGCTCGTTGGCGGTGGCCACCTGCTGGAGCGAGGGGGTGCTCGAGGTGAGGACGAGGTCGAAGGGGCCGCTGGCGATCTCGCGGGCGATGGCGTTGCCCTGGGCCATGTCCCCTTCGGCGTTGAAGCGCCGGATGGTGACGTTGCGGCCGTCGTCCCAGCCGGCGCGGGCGAGGCCGTCGAGCATCCCGCGAACGGCGTCCTCGAGCACCACCGAGCTCGTCTGCTGGAGCACCGCCACCGCCGGCAGGCCGCGCGACGACCGCGCCCGGTCGGTGGCCAGCAGGAGCGCCGAGGCGCCGACGAGCAGCAGCGCCGTGGGGAGGCAGCGGCGGAGCATCTGGAGGAGCGTGGTCATGCGGGGGTCAGGCGTAGAGGTCGCGGAGGGTGCGGGCGGCGGCGTCGTCGAGCTGGTCGCCGCGGCGGAGGCGGTCGAAGCGGGCGGCGAGATCCTCGGCCGAGAGGCGGCGCTTCGCTCCCCCCCTCGACGTCGAGGGCGATCCGCCCCCGATGCACCAGGAGGAGCCGGTCGCCGAGGGCCGCCGCCTGCTCGAGCGAATGCGTCACCATCAGCGCCGTCAGGCCCTGGTCGCGCACGAGGCGCGCCGTGGCCTTCACCACGCGGTCGGCGGCGGCGGGATCGAGGGCGGCGGTGTGCTCGTCGAGGAGGAGCACCTCGGGGCGGTGCCAGGTGGCCATCACGAGCGACACCACCTGCCGCTGCCCCCCCGACATCGATCCGATCGGCTGGTCGAGGCGCGTCTCGAGCCCCGGCTGGATCGCCGCCAGCCGGCCGGCGGCCTCCTCGCGGAGGCGGCGCGTGGTGGCCCAGGCGAGCCCCGCCGGCCGGCCGCGGCGGGCGGCGACGGCGAGGTTTTCGAGCACCGTCAGGCTCGAGGCGGTGCCCGCGCGCGGATCCTGGAAGACGCGCCCCAGGAACCGGGCCCGGCGCTGCTCGCTCCAGCGCGTCACGTCGTGGCCGGCGACGGCGATCCGGCCGGAGTCGAGGCGGACGGTGCCGGCGATGGAGCCCAGGAGGGTGCTCTTCCCCGAGCCGTTGGTGCCGATCACCACCACGAACGTTCCGGCGGGCACCTGGAAACTGACGCCGTCGACGGCGCGCACGACCGGCCCGCCCGGGGCGGTGAAGGCGACGGTGGCGGCGGAGACGTCGAGCATGGGGGCGGATGCGGAGGCTGGGGACGCAGGCGCGGAGATCATCGCGCGGCCGAGCCCTGCGGGCGGCGCGTGAGGAGGCGCGGCACGACGAGCGCCGCGAACACGACCAGGGCGGTGGAGGCCTTGAGCCAGTCGGGGTGGAGGCCGGCGCGGAGGGCCGTGGCCACGAGGAGGCGGAAGGTGATGCTGCCGGCGACCGCGGCGGCCAGCGCCCCGCCCAAGCGCGTCTGCCCCACGAGCGCCGCGCCGAGGAACACGCTCGCCATCCCCCACACCACCATCCCGATCCCCATCTGCACGTCGGCGAAGCCCTGCAGCTGGCCGTAGAGGGCGCCGGAGAGGGCGGTGAGGGCGTTGGAGATCGCCAGGCCCGCCACGGTGAGCATGCCGGTGTCGCGCCCCAGCGCCCGGGCCATGGTGGCGGTGTCGCCGCCGGCGCGCATCGCCGTGCCGAGGTTCGTGCGGAAGAAGGCGAAGAGGATCGCCGCCGCCGTCGCCACGAGCACGAGCATGAAGGCCAGCTGGGCCGCCTCGCCGGCGGCCTCGCCGAAGCCGGCCGCGCGGGCCAGGGGGAGGAAGGCCGCCTCGCCCCGCTCCAGGAGCGTGGCCCGGCCGGCCAGCGGCACGTTGGAGCGGCCGAGGACGACGAGATTCACGCTCGCGAGCGTCGTCGTCATCAGGATCCCCGAGAGCAGGGGCTCGATGCCGAAGACCGCGTGCAAGAGCCCCGTGCCGATCCCCGCCACCGCGCCGGCCGCCATGCCCCCGGCGGTGGCGACGGCCGGATCGTGGCCGCGCACGAGGAGCACCGTCGCGCACACCGCGCCGAGCGTGAAGGAGCCGTCGGTGGTGACGTCGGGGAAGCGGAAGAGCCGGTAGCTCACGAACACCCCCAGCGCCACCAGCGCCAGCGCCGCGCCGAAGGTCCAGGTGGAAAGGAGCGTGATCAATGGGCACCCGCGCGGAGGTCGAGGGGGGCGTACCAGCAGGTGCCGCGGACGAACTCGGGCAGGCCGCTGCCGAGGATCGGCTCGGGGTCGGCCAGGAGGTGCATCACCGCCAGCGGCGCCGACCCGGCCAGGTCGTCGACCACGGCCGCCGCCTCGGCGACGCCGCGCCGGGCCGGCCGCGGCGGGAAGACGGCGGCGTGGAAGTGGCCCAGGCGGTCTGCCGCGCCGCCGCCGAGGGGGCGCAGGAAGGGCGCGGCGGCCGCGCCTGGCCGTGCGGCCACCCCCACCACCAGCGCCGTGCGCCCGGCGTGCACCGGCTCCCGCGAGAACGACAGCCAGCGGCTGACGACGTCGGCCCGGGCGGCGGCGGGGTGGTCGTCGGCCGTCGCCTCGGCGACGGGGCGCACCAGCTCCACGCCGACGAGCCCCTGGATCTCCGCCACGATCACCACCGCGATCGCCTCGACGCCGAGCCGGTCGACCAGCGCGCCGACGAGGTCGCCGAGCGCCACCGCCGCCGCGCCCCCGGCCGGCTCGAACTCCGTCCGCCCGCGCGGGGCCCCCTCCCAGAAGAGGCCCGACACCATCCGCACCGCGGGCACGAGGTCGCCGCTGGAGACGAGCGAATCGGGCGCGGCGAAGGGGCGCGGCGGGCGCGTGAACACGCTCCCGCAGGCCGCCACGAGCTCGCCGCCGCACTCGGCCGCGGGCCCGTCGTCGGCGAGGCTGCCGATCCCGAGGCCGAAGGCGTGGCGCGGGACGCTGCGCGGCGCGTCGTCGGGCGGGCCGCGGCGCGCGAGCCAATCGGCGGCGCCCACGAGCGATCCGGCGACGGGCCGCG
>CAISKG010000198.1 GCA_903885855.1 uncultured Planctomycetaceae bacterium | reverse complement strand
AGCGTGCGCCGGGCGTAGCGGCCGTCACCGTCGGCGTCGCGGAAGCGCCACAGTTCCTTGGAGTCGGTGGCGTTGACGTAGAGCGAATCCCCGTGGACGAGCACGCCGCGGCAGTGGCGGAGCGTGTCGTCGAGGCGCTCGAACGACCACTCGCCTCCGCCGGCCGGGGGCGGCGCCAGCCGGGCCACGCCGACGTCGTCGAGGCCGACGACGATCCGGCCCTGGCCGTCGAAGGCCATCGAGATCCAGGAGCTCTCCCCCTCCTGCGCCGACCGCACGAGCGCCACCTCGAATCCCTCGGCCACGCGGATCGACGAGGGGAGGGTGGCGGTGCGCGGCGCGGCGAGGGCGGGCCCCGCGCCGATCGCCACGCACCAGGCCGCGACGCCAAGGAACCGGTTCATCGGCGATGCTCCTGGCGAGTGAGAAGCCACGCGCTGGTGTGTGGTGGTGCCGGCTTCGGGGTGGCCCATGCCCGCCCTCCCGGACGTTCGCTGCGTCCCTCCTGGGCCTGCGCTCTCTCGGACCCGCCTGCGCTCCGCCATCCATGGCTCCGCTCGTCGGCTACGCCGGGCGAGCGGGCATGGGCCACCCCTCGCTGATGCAGCGGGCGCTGGAGGGGCCAAGCGTATCGGACTCACGCCTTGAGGGTTTCGTCGTGGCGGCCGGTGGAGGGGGCGAGGTCGCAGGCGTGGACCGCCTTGAGCGCGGCGACGGCGCCGGCCCGCTTCTCGACGTCGTTGTCCTCCCACTCGATGTTGATGGCGCCGGAGTAGCCGGCCCGGTTGAGCTCCACGATCATCTCCTCGACGTTGACCGCGTCGCGGCCGCTGCCGGCGGTGACGAAGTTCCAGCCGTTGAACTTGTGGCCCATCGGGCGGTGGCCGCCGAGGCGGCCGGCGCGCGTGGGGCCGTCGATCACCTGCACCCCCTTGATGTGGGCGGTGTGGATCGCGTCGGCGAACTCGCGGATGAAGGCGATCGGGCACACCCCCTGCCACACCATGTGGCTCGGGTCGAGGTTGAAGCCGACGACGTCGGTGCCGTAGCCCGCCTTCGAGAGCGCCCGGAGGTAGTCGCCGGCCGACTCGATGTCGCCCATGGCCCGCTCGCTGGGATGGCACTCCAGGTCGAACGTCACGCCGTAGCTGCGGCAGGCGTCGAAGACCGGCGCGAAGCGCTCCACGAGGAGCTCGAGGCTCACGTCGAGCACCTCCGGGATCGGGCAGCCGCCGATCGACTTCGGCCGCGGCGGGAACTCGAAGAAGTGGCTCCAGCAGTGCGCCGGCGAGCCCACGAAGCCCGGCACCGCCACCGTCCGGTCCTGGTGCTTGCCGAGGAAATGGGCCAGGCGCACCGAGCGGATCAGGTCCTGCCGGGCCTTGTCGTGCATCAGCTTCCCCACCTCGGCGGGCACGTGGTAGGGATCGGTGCGCGGCGGCTCGTGGCCGCTCTTCCGCCACTTCACGTAGGCCTCGACCGGCTCGCCGCCGACGAACTGGAGCGTCTTGGCGGAGGGCTCGTCGCCGAGCACCTGCCCCTGGAGGTGCGTGGCCACGGAGAAGATCTCGAGGCCGCGCTTCTTCGCCTTCTCGACGCGGCTCTTCGCGTAGGCCTCGGCGCCCTTGTCGGTGTCGCACTGGGCCAGATCCAGCTCCCACGACGCCTCCTCCCAGCCGTCGAAGCCGTTGGTGGCGAGGAAGTCGAGCCAGCTGTCCTCCGGGATGTCGCCGAACTGCCCGCGCACGAGGCCGATCTGATGGTGGGAGTGCTTGCCGGAGCGGTGCGTCTTGGTCTGGTGGAAGCCCATGGCGATTCCTCGGGGTGGCTGTCGGGGGATGGGGGGGCGGCCCGCCGGCCCATGCGGCGGATGGTTCCCCGGGATCCCTCCGGCCACAATCGTGGTGCCGCCGGGCCCTCCTGTAAATCCCCGCCGCCAAACCCCGCGCCCGCCGCCGGCCCGGGCCGCCATACAAATCCGCAGGCCCCGCGTCTCCCTGCGCAGGGGTGCGGCGGGCGCCGGATCGTCCCGGGCGCGCGGGCGTGACGGATCCGTGCCCCGCGACTAGGCTGCATCCCGACGGGCGATGTCGATCCGGGGCGTCGATTTCCTGCACGGGGGCTTGTCGTGGACGTCTTCGGGGAGGCACCGTCGCGGGATGGGGACGCCCCCGACGCCGCCCCCGACCCCTTCGCCCTCCTGTACGACCGCCTCGCCGGGCGCCTCTTCGGGGCGGCCCGCGCGCTGGGGTGCACCGGCCCCGAGGCGGAGGACATCGTCCACGACCTTTTCGTGCGCCTCGTCCAGAGCGGTGCCGCGTTCGACGAGGTGGCCGATCCCGAGGCCTACGCCTTCGCGTCGCTGCGCCACGCCGTCTACCGCCGCCGGCAGCGCTCGGCGCTCGAGCGTCACTCCCTCGCTCGCCTCTCGCACGAGCGCGGCGACGGCTCCGCCCCCTCCGCCCCCGGCATCGATGGCGACCGCCTCCGCGCGGCGCTCGCGGCGCTCCCCGAGGCCCAGCGCGAGGTGGTGACGCTCAAGATCGACGGCGGCCTGACCTTCGCCCAGATCGCCCGGGTCACCAACGTGAGCCTCAACACCGCCGCGGGGCGGTGGCGCTACGCGCTCGACAAGCTCCGTGCGGCGCTCTCCCTGGAGGAGGTGCGATGAGCGACCTGCCCCCCGACGCGGCCGCCGACGCCCTGCTCGAGGGTCTGCTGCGCTGCATGCCGCGCGAGGCGCCCCCGCCGGAGCTGCGCGCCCGCGTGCTCGTGTCGATGGCCGCCGCCGCCGGGGCGCGGCGCGTGGTCGTGGCCGCGCCGCTCGATCCGCGCCCCGCCGGATGGCGCGGCCGACGCGTGCCGGAGACCCTCGCCGGCCTGGCCGCGGCGCT
>CAISKG010000197.1 GCA_903885855.1 uncultured Planctomycetaceae bacterium | reverse complement strand
CCTCTCCCCCGACGACGCCGCCGACGTCTGGGAGGCGATCGCGCTGGCACGGCCCGGCGGCATGGGCTCGGCCCCGGCGCACGACCTCGCCGGCCCCCCTCCCCCGGATCTCCGCGCCGCGATGCACGCGGCCGCGGCGCACGACCGGATCGCGCGGCTGTGGACCGAGGGATGGGAGCCGCTCCTCGACGGCCCCGCGGCCGATCTCCTCGCCGCCATCGACGACGGCCACACCCTCGGCGACGCGATCGTGCGCGCGTATCTCCACCAGCTCGCCCGCGAGCCCGATTCGCTCGTGGCCCGTCGCCACGGCGCCGATGCCGCCGCGGAGGTGTCGCGCTCGGCCGCGCGGGTCGCCGCCCTTCCGCGTGCGACGTGGCGCGACGCGGCGGCGGCTTTCGACCAGGCGCTGCGGCTGCCGCGGCGCGTGAATCCGGGGACGACCGCCGACCTGTGCGCCGCGGCGCTGTACGTCGTGCTGCGCGACGGGCGGCTGCACGCCCGGCTCGGCGGCCCGGGCACCGGCCCGACCCCGCGGTCGCTGCCGCTCTCGCGGCGCGCGGCGGGCTGACCTCGCCGGGGCGGGCCCTGCCGGGGCCGGACGGTCAGGGGAGCGCGACGAGCAGCTTCTCCGCCGCCTCCAGGGCCAGCGCCAGCGATCGTCCGCCGAGGCGGATGCGCATCAGCCCGGCACCGTCGGGATTGCGCTCCACGCTCCCCTCCGTCCCGAGCACCAGCCCGCTGTCGGTGAGGTAGCGGAGGAAGCCGGCCGACTGGTCGAGGACGCGCGTGAGGCGGAAGCGGTCGCCGGCGGCGCAGGCGGCGAGGGTCGGCTCCGGTTCGGCGGAGTCGGACTCGTGGCCGCCGTCGGCGCGCGGGATCGGGTCGCCGTGCGGATCGACGAGCGGGCGCCCCAGGAAGGCGTCGATGCGGTCGACGAGGAGGTCGCTGACGGCGTGCTCCATGTGCTCCGCCTCGTCGTGGACCTCGTCCCAGCTCATGTCGAGCGTGCGGTGGAGGAAGAGCTCGAGCAACCGGTGGCGCCGGATGACCCGCAGCGCCAGGATGCGTCCCGCCTTCGTGAGCGACACCCCCTCGTAGGGCCGGTGCGTCGCCAGACGGGCCGCGTCCAGCGTCTTGATCATGCTCGTCACCGTGCCGGGCGAAACCCCCAACGCCGCGGCCAACTGGCCGGTGGTCGCCGGGCGCCCCTCCTGCGAGGTGGTGATCCCGTGGATCGTCTTGACGTAGTTCTCGACCGTGAGGCTGGCCATCGTCGGGAACGGCATCGGGGAGGGCGGCCGGCGCGGGGCGATTGCCCGCCCCGGAAACGTGGAGCATTATGTCTCCGGACGCAAGGGGCGTCGGCGCGCCCGCCCGGGTGGGCACCGCGCCGCCCCCCACCGCCGCCCGCCGCCCCGCGCTCCCCGCACCATGTCCCACAGCCTCAACGCCCGCGCCGCGGCGATCGTCGACGCCGCCCTCGGCCGCGCCGAGGCCCTGGGGATCGCCCTCCACCACGGCGCCGCCGGCACGCGGATCGTCGACGCCGGCGTGCGCGCCGGCGGGGGCACGGAGGCCGGCATCATGCTCGCGCGGGCGGCGCTGGCCGATCTGGCGACCGTCCGGCTCGCGCCCGCGGGCGTCGCGCTGCCACCCGGCGCCCACGATCCCCGGGACGACCCCTGGGGGGGCCGCTGCCCGTGGCCCGTCGTCGCCGTCGAGAGCACGGCTCCCGTGGCGGCGTGCCTGGCCGCGCAGTACGCCGGATGGAAGGTGTCGTCCGGGCGCTACTTCGCCATGGCGAGCGGACCGCTCCGCGCGGCGATCGGCCGCGAGGGGGTGTTCGACGACATCGGGCACCGGGAACGGCCCGATCTGGCGGTCGGGCTCCTCGAGGCCTCGAAGCTGCCGCCGGAGGAGGTGTGCGCCGATCTCGCCACGCTTGCCGGCGTCGCCCCCGATCGTCTCACCCTCCTGGTGGCGCGCACCGCCAGCCCGGCGGGCACGCTCCAGGTGGTGGCCCGGTCGCTCGAGACCGCGCTCCACAAGCTCCACGATCTGCACTTCGATCTCGGCCGCATCCGCGCCGGATCGGGGCGGGCCCCCCTGCCGCCGGTGCCCGACCCCGCCGACGACCTCGAGGCGATCGGCCGCACCAACGACGCGATCCTCTACGGCGGGCAGGTGGTGCTCGAGGTGGCCGGCGACGACGACGAGCTCGCCGGCCTCGCGCGGCGGATGGTGAGCGCCGCCTCGCCGGCGCACGGGCGGCCCTTCCGGGTGCTCTTCGAGGAGGCGGGGGGCGACTTCTACGCCCTCGATGCGGCGCTGTTCGCGCCGGCGGCGGTCGAACTGGTGAACCCCGACACGGGCGTCCGCCACCGCGGGGGCGCCGTGCTCCCGGAGATCGTGCGGGCCTCGTTCGGCACGCCCGACTGACTCGAGGAGCCCCCGGCATGCGCCTCGTGGTGGTCGGCGCGGCGCGGGGATGGCACGCCACGCGGATCGCCGCCGAGGCGTCGCGCCGCGGACATGGCGTGACGGTCGTCGAATGGCCGCTCCTCGGCGCCGCGATCGATCCGGCGGGACGGCCGGCCGTGGAGCGATTCCTCCCCGCGGCCGTCGACGCGGCCGACGTGCTGGCCGTCCGCTCCATGCCGGCCGGCCGACTCGAGGAGGTGATCCTGCGCATGGACCTCCTGGGACGGATCGCCGCGCGCGGCACCCCCGTGATCAACGCCCCGGGGGCGCTCGAGACCGCGATCGACAAATACCTCTCCCTGGCGCGCCTCGCGGCGGCCGGGATCCCGGTGCCGCGCACCGTCGTGGCCCAGGATCCCGATGCCATCCGGGCCGCCTGGGAGAGCCTCGGCCGTGACGCGGTGGTGAAGCCGCTCTTCGGCTCGTGCGGCCGGGGCATCGAGCGTGTCGCGTCCGCCGAGAGCCTCGGTCGGCTGGTGGCGGCGGCGGCCGAGGGGGGGACGGCGACCTACCTGCAGGCCTTCGTCCCGCACGACGGCTGGGACGTGCGGGTGCTGCTGGTGGGCCCGCGGGCCTTCGCGATGCGGCGCCGTGCCCGCGGCGACTGGCGCACCAACCTCGCCCTCGGGGGAACGGCCGAGCCGATCGATCCCCCCGCCGCCTGGCTCGACCTCGCTCGCCGCGCCGCCTCCCTGCTGGGCGTGGAGGTGGCGGGGGTCGATCTCCTCCCCGGGCCGGACGGGATGGTGGTTCTGGAGGTGAACGCCGTGCCCGGCTGGCAGGGGCTCGAGGGGGCCACCGGCGCCGACGTCACCGGGGCCGTCGTCGAGCGGCTCGCCGCCCGCGCCGCCGGCGCGGCGTGACCCCTGGGAAACGGGCGGCCCCCGCCCCGGGCCCCTCGACCGCGGGCTGCCATCCGCCGGCCCCCCCGGAATCGGCCGGAAAACGGACAGACACTTGGCAAACGCGACTCCCGCGAGCTGCCTGCTTTTGAGGCAGCCGACCCCGTGCCCGGCGACCGGGCACCTCTGCCGCAAAAGATCGCACGGCCTGGAAAGTCGACGCAAGTCGTTGCCATCACAGCGATTTCCGACGTGACTTGACTGCACCGACAGCATGTCGTCGCTGGTGTCGGCGTGTCCGGGAACCTCGTGCGAAAGAGGCCGGGCCGGCCGGCGCCCGCCCCCAGCGTCGACCACCAGGCCTGCGTCCGCAGCCAAGCCCCCCACCGAGCTCCCATCCATGGCGTCCCGCTCCGAAGGCTCCGCCCCCGCGGCGGAGGGCACCCCCGAATTCTCCACCCATGCCGTGGCCGCCCTCCAGGTGGCGGAGCGGCTCCATGCCATGAACCCGGACTGGGTGGTCTTCTTCCGCGAGGTGCTCGGGGTGGAGGGGGTGGTGCGGCGCAGTTTCCGCGACCCCGAGGAACTCGTCCGCTTCGAATGCTCCCCCCACTACGCCCGGATCCGCGAGCTGCTCGACGACCTCCGCAGCCGGCAGCGCGACCGGCCGGCCAGCCGCGAGGCCCAGCGCGTCGTCACGGTGCGCATGCCCCGCTCGCTCCACGAGTCGCTCAAGGCCGAGGCCGAGGACATGCGTGTGAGCATCAACAGCCTCTGCATCTCGAAGCTGCTCAAGATGCTCGACGACGAGGAGCGCCGCGATCTGGCCTCGAAACGCGACGAGGAGGGGCCGGAGGCGGCCTGATCCGACGGTGGCCGGGAGAGGGACGGGGGCGGGACTGTAAGCCGGGTTCTGTCCCGCCGCGCCTCGCGACGCGGCGGTGGCGACCATTTCTCTAGGATGCCGGTTGCCCGGCACCTCTGGCGGCCGACCCGGAAGTCGGACGGGACGGGCCGTCCCGTGCCGGCCTCGCGGCCGGCTCCTTCCTGCTTGGCCTTGCTCCCGATGGGGTTTGCCGAGCCGGCCCGGTCACCCGGGCCGCTGGTGAGCTCTTACCTCACCGTTTCACCCTTACCTGCGGGGGTCACCCGCCGGCGGTCTGTTCTCTGTGGCACTGTCCCTGGCCTCGCGGCCGGTGGGCGTTACCCACCATCGTGCCCCGTGGAGCCCGGACTTTCCTCCCGCCGGGGCATTCCCGACGGCGTTCCTCGCGGAACGCCGCCGGACTCTCCCGACCGGCGGTCGCCCGTCCCGCCCCGGCCCTCTCCCGGAAACCGTCTGTCGCGGGCCGGTCCTCACCGGAGCCTCACGGACGTCCTCCAATCTTACGCCGCGTCCGGCCCCGGCGCCGCCGGCCGAGGCCGACTTTTGACCCTCCGCGGGCGGGGTGTAGATTTGCAGCGGGTGTGTCGGCGGCAAGGACGAACCGCCCGACCTCGAAGGACGTACGGGGGCTCATGTACGGCGAATTGATTCCCATGGGGGGCGGAGACCCGATCCCGCTGCTCAAGCCGGCCCTCGTGGTGGGCCGGCGCGAGAGTTCGGACATCGTGCTGCGCTTCCCCAACGTGTCCGGCAGCCACTGCGAGCTCTCGCTCGTCGACGGCTACTGGTTCGTCAAGGACCTCGCCAGCAGCAACGGCACCAAGGTCAACGGCGTCCGGGTGAGCGAGAAGCGCCTCGACCCGGGCGACAAGCTGTCCGTGGCCCGCAACCACTACGAGATCGCCTACGAGCCGGCCAAGCTGGGCGCGGTCTCGGCCCCCGCCGAGAGCCACTCCCTCAATCCGTGGGGGAAGAGCCTGCTGGAGGCGGCCGGCCTGG
>CAISKG010000196.1 GCA_903885855.1 uncultured Planctomycetaceae bacterium | reverse complement strand
TCCAAGCGCATCCGCGACTGACCCCCCCGCCCCGTCCGCCGGACCGGCGGAGCCCCCGCCGGAGATTTCCCCATGCCTGACGGCTCGGACGTGTTCCGCGGCTGCATGCCCGCCCTCATGACCCCCTGCCGCGCCGGCGGGGCGATCGACCACGGGGCCCTCGTGGCCACCGCGCGGCGGCTCGTCGGGGCCGGCATGAGCGCGGTGGTGTACTGCGGCTCGATGGGGGATTGGCCGCTGTTGTCGGACGCCGAGCGGCAGGCGGGCGTGCGCCGGCTGGTCGAGGCCGGGCTGCCGGTCGTGGTGGGCACCGGCGCCCAGAACACGCGCCTCGCCGCCGCCCACGCCGCCCACGCGCGCGAGGTCGGGGCCGTGGGGCTGATGGTCATCCCGCGTGTCCTCTCGCGCGGCACGTCGCCGGCGGCGCAGGAAGCGCACTTCGCGGCGGTGCTCGAGGCGGGGGGCGGGCTGCCGGCGGTGATCTACAACAGCCCCTACTACGGCTTCCAGACGCGCGCCGACCTCTTCTCGCGGCTGCGCCGCGCCCACCCCAATCTGGTGGGCTTCAAGGAATTCGGCGGCGCCGACGCGCTCACCTACGCCGCGGAGGCGATCACCGCCGGCGATCCGGGCCTGGCGCTCATGGTGGGGGTCGACACGCAGGTCTTCCACGGCTTCGTCCGCTGCGGCGCCGTGGGGGCGATCACCGGCATCGGCAACGCCCTCCCGGAGCCGGTCCTGCGGCTGGTGGCGCTGTGCCGCCGCGCGGCCGCCGGCGACGTGGAGGCGCGGCGGGCGGCGCTCGAGCTCGACGAGGCGCTGCGCGTCCTGTCGACCTTCGACGAGGGGCCCGATCTGGTCCTCCACTACAAGTTCCTCATGGAGCTCGAGGGGGATCCCGCCTACGTCCACCACATCCATCCCACCGACGCCCTCTCGCCCTCGCAGCGCGCCCACACGCGCGACCAGTGGCGGCTCTTCCGGGCCTGGTGGGAGGCCTGGCCGGGGGCCCGCGGATGAGCGCCGCCACGGCTCCGATCCACGTCGTCGACTCGCACACCGAGGGGGAGCCGACGCGCACCGTGATCGCCGGCGGCCCCGACCTCGGCGCGGGCCCGCTCGCCGAGCGGCTGCGGCGTTTCCGCGAGCGGCACGACGACTTCCGCCGCGCGGTGATCCTCGAGCCGCGCGGCTCCGACGCCCTGGTGGGCGCGCTGCTGGTCGAGCCCGAGGATCCCGCCGCGGCCGCGGGCGTGCTGTTCTTCAACAACACCGGCGCCCTGGGGATGTGCGGCCACGGCACGATCGGCGTGGCCGTGACCCTCGCCTGGCTGGGGCGGATCGGCCCGGGCCGCCACCGCTTCGAGACGCCGGTCGGGACGGTGTCGGTCGATCTCCTCGACGCCGCCACCGTGGCGATCGACAACGTCCCCTCCCACCGCCACGCCGCCGGGGTGCGCCTCGAGGTCGACGCGGTGGGGACGGTCGTCGGCGACGTCGCCTGGGGGGGCAACTGGTTCTTCATCACCCCCTCGGCCCCCTGCGACCTCGTGGCGGCGAACGTCGGCCGACTCGGCGCCGCCGCCGGGGCGGTGCGCGCCGAGCTGCGGCGCCGCGGCATCACCGGCGCCGACGGCGCGGAGATCGACCACGTCGAGTTCGTCGGCCCGCCGCGCTCGGCCGGCGCGCACGGCCGGAATTACGTTCTCTGCCCCGGAGGCGCCTTCGACCGCTCCCCCCTGCGGCACCGGCACGAGCGCCAAGATCGCCTGCCTGGCGGCCGACGGGGCGCTCGCGCCCGGCGCGACGTGGGTGCAGGAAAGCGTGATCGGCAGCCGCTTCGAGGCCCGCTACCGGCTCGACGGCGCGGGGCGGGTGGTGCCCACGATCACCGGCCGGGCCTGGGTGTGCGCCGAGGCGACGCTGCACCGCGCGCCGGGCGATCCCTTCGCCGCGGGCATGGTCCTCGGGGAGGCGCCATGAGCGGGGCACGCGCGGAGCCGGGGGGGCCGGCAGGAGACGCTCCCGACGTGATCGTCGTCGGCGGCGGTGTGGTGGGCGTGGCCAGCGCCCACTACCTGGCCGCGGCGGGCCGGCGCGTGACGGTCATCGACCAGGGCACGATCGGCGGCGCCTGCTCGGCGGGCAACTGCGGCTACGTCTGCCCCAGCCACGTCCTCCCCCTCACCGAGCCGGGGGCGGTGGGGATGGCGATCCGCTCCCTCTTCACGCCCAACGCCCCCTTCCGCGTGAAGCCGCGCCTCGATCCGGGCCTGTGGCGCTGGATGTGGCAGTTCGCCAGGCGCTGCACCCACCGGCAGATGCTCGACGCCGGCGTGCACCTCAAGGCGCTGCTCGACGCCTCGATCGCCGAGTACCGCCGGCTGGTGCGCGAGGAGGGGCTCGACTGCCAGTGGAAGGAGACCGGGCTGCTGTACGTCCTGCGCACGGCGCGCGGGATGCGCGCCTTCGCCGAGACCGACGCCCTCCTCACCGAGCACTTCGGCGTGCCCGCCGTGCGCCTCGAGGGGGAGGCGCTGCCGGCCTTCGACCCGGCCCTCAAGCCCGGCCTCGCCGGCGCCTACCACTATCCCGGCGACGCCTCGCTGCGCCCCGACCGGCTGATGGCCGACTGGGCGCGGCGCCTGGCGGCGCGCGGCGTGACGTTCCTCGAGGGCTGCCGGCTGGAGCGCATCGAGACGGCCGGCGGGGAGATCCGCTCCCTGGCGACCTCGCGCGGAACCATGCGCGCCGCGCGCTACGTGTTCGCGCTGGGCGCCTGGAGCCCGCGCATCGCCGGGCAGCTCGGCACGCCGATCCCGATCGAGCAGGGGAAGGGCTATTCGGTGACGATGCGCCGCCCCGATCCCTGCCCGGTGCATCCGATGCTCTTCCCCGAGCACCGCGTCGGCATCTCGCCGTTCGACGACGGCTACCGCATCGGCTCGATGATGGAGTTCTCCGGCTTCGACACCTCGATCCCCGCCCGGCGCATCCGGCAGCTGAAGGAGTCGGCCGCGCCGTACCTCGTCGCCCCCACCGGCGCCGGGCCGGAGGAAACCTGGTACGGCTGGCGGCCGATGACGTGGGACAGCCTCCCGGTGATCGGCCGGGTACCGCGGCTCGGCAACGGCTTCCTCGCCACCGGCCACAACATGCTCGGCGTCAGCCTGGCGACGGCCACGGGGCGGCTCGTCGCGGAGCTCGTGGAGGGGACCACGCCCCACCTCGATCCGGCCCCTTTCTCGCCGGACCGGTTCTGACCGTCCGGCCCTGGGAGGCCGGACGAAGCCAGCTCCGGCCCCGGGAGGCCGGATGCAGCCAGCCCCTCCGGCCCCGGGAGGCCGGACGAAGCCAACTCCGGCCCTGGGAGGCCGGACGCAGCCTACGCGTCGTAGTAGAGGCAGAACTCGTAGGGGTGGGGCCGGCGCCGCATCGGGGCCACCTCGCGCTGGCGCTTGTAGCGGATCCAGTGCTCGACGACGTCGGGGGTGAAGACGCCGCCGCGGAGGAGGAAGGCGTGGTCCTTCTGCAGCGCGTCGAGGGCCTGCTGGAGCGTCTCGGGGGCCTGCGGCAGGTGGGCCAGATCCTTCGCCGGCGCGCCGTAGAGGTCGCGGTCGAGCGGCTCGCCGGGATGGATGCCGTTCTCGATCCCGTCGATGGCCGCCATGAGGATCGCGGCGAAGGCGAGGTAGGGGTTGCAGGTCGGGTCGGGGCAGCGGAACTCGAGCCGGCGGGTCCGCGCGTGGCGCGAGTACATCGGGATCCGGCAGGCCGCGGAGCGGTTGCGCCGCGAGTAGGTGAGGTTCACCGGCGCCTCGTAGCCGGGGACGAGCCGCTTGTAGCTGTTGGTGGTGGGATTGGTGATCGCCAGGAGCGCCGGCGCGTGGCGGAGGATGCCGCCGATGGCGAACAGCGCCATCTCCGAGAGCCCGGCGTAGCCGTCGCCCGCGAACAGCGGCTGCCCCTCCTTCCAGAGGGAGAAGTGGACGTGCATCCCCGAGCCGTTGTCGCCGATGATCGGCTTGGGCATGAAGGTCGCCGAGCGGCCATGCCGCCGGGCGACGTTGCGCACGATGTACTTGTAGAGGCAGACCTGATCGGCCATGCGCACCAGATCCTGGTAGCGCATGTCGATCTCGCACTGCCCGGCCGTCGCCACCTCGTGGTGCTGCGCCTCGACGTCGATCCCCGACTGGATCATGACCTGCATCATCTCGTTGCGCAGGTCCATCATCCGGTCGCGCGGGGGGAGGGTGCAGTTGCCCTCCTGGAAGCGGATCTTGCCGCCGAGGTTGGGGCGCTCGTCGCGGCCCCGGTTCCACTCCGCCTCCACCGATTCGACGTGGTAGTAGCCCTCGTGGGCGTTCTGGTCGAAGCGCACGTCGTCGAACACGAAGAACTCGAGCTCCGGGCCGATGCAGCAGGTGTCGGCCAGGCCGCTGGAGCGCAGGTGCTCCACCGCCTTGCGGGCCACGTAGCGCGTGTCGCGGGAGTAGTCCTCGCGGGTCACCGGATCCTGCACGTTGCAGAGCATCGAGAGGGTGGGGAGCGACGTGAAGGGGTCGACCACCGCCGTGTCGGGCTGCGGGATGAGGAGCAGGTCGCTCTGGTCGACGCTCTGCCAGCCGCGGAGGCTCGAGCCGTCGAAGCCGATCCCCTCGACGAAGGTCTCCTCCTCGAGCTTGCCCACCGGCACCGTCATGTGCTGCCAGGCACCGAGGAAGTCGGCGTAGCGGAAATCGACCGCCCGGACCTCCTTCTCGCGGCACATCGCCAGCACTTCGCGCGGCTTCATGAGGGGGCACCTGACGGGGCGGGAGGGGAATCGCGCCGGGGCCGATTCCCCGGGATCCGCCCATCATACGCAGCCCACCGCGGAGGCCGTGGCCGGGCACGTGCGGAGATCTTTGAATCCGGCGCCGACGGGCCTACCATGGAGCCCGGTGCCCCGTCCTCCCGCCGGAACCGCGCCCATGTCCCGCCTCCCGTCCGCAGACCCGCGTCCCGTCCGGCCGCTCGTCCCGGCCGTCATCGTCGCGGCCCTCGCCGCCCTCGTCGCCGCCCCCTCCGGCCGCCAGGCGCGGGGCGAGGAGGAGGGGAAGACGGCCGCGGTCGACCGTCTCGTCGGCACCCGTGCCGGCGACTTCCGACTCACGAACGTCTCCACCGGCGACGAGGTGTGGTTCTACGGCCTCTCGCGCGCCAACGGCTTCCTCGGCCGGGTGATGGGCCTCGACCCGGTGCGCGGCGCCGTGCTCGTGTTCGTCTCCCCGGGCTGCCCGCTGGGGGAGAAATACCTTCCGCGCGTGCAGGAGATGGCCGACGCCCTCTCCAAGCGCGGCGTCCCCTTCCTCGCGGTCGCCTCCGGCGCCGGCGAGAAGCCGGAGGAGCTCGCCGCCTGGGCCAAGGAGCGCGGGCTCACGATCCCGCTCCTCCACGACGAGGGCAACGTCGTCGCCGACGCCCTGATGGTGGAGCGGTCCAACGACTGCCTCCTGGTCGACGCCCGGGCGGTGGTCCGCTACCGCGGCGCGATCGACGACCAGCACGGCTACGACGCCTCGCTCCCCGAGCCGCGCAACACCTACCTCGCCGACGCCATCGAGACGCTGCTGGCCGGCGACGCGGCGGCCATCGATCCCAAGGGCACGCCGGTCTCCGGCTGCCGGCTCACGAAGGTGGAGCCGAAGCGATCCAAGCTCGCCGACCTCGACCGTGTGCGCCCCGCGAGCTCCGAGATCGCCTCCTGGCTCGACGAGCACGAGCCGACGCCGCCGCTCGACGGGCCGGTGACCTGGACCGGCCACGTCGCCGCGATCCTGCAGGCGAAGTGCCAGGCCTGCCACCGCCCGGGGCAGGTGGGGGGCTTCTCGCTCCTGGAGTACGACGACGCGGCGCGGGTGTCGGCGATGATGGCGGAGGTGGTGGAGAACCGGCGCATGCCCCCCTGGCACGCCGACCCGCGCCACGGCCACTTCGCCAACGACCGGCGCCTCTCGCCGGTGGAGCGGGCCACGATCCTCGCCTGGGCCGCGGCGGGCGCGCCGCGCGGCGACGGCGAGGAGCCGCCGGCGCGGACGTTCCCCGAGGGCTGGACGATCGGCGAGCCCGACGTGGTGTTCGAGATTCCCGCGCCGCAGACGATCCCCGCCCAGGGCACCATGCCCTACGTCTACGTCACGGTGCCCACGAACTTCACCGAGGACACCTGGATCCAGGCGGCCGAGGCCCGCCCCGGCGACGCCGGCGTCGTCCACCACATCATCGTGTTCGTCGATTCCCCCGGCGAGCGCCGCGGCCGCGGCATCGACGGCATGGGCCACCTCTGCGGCTACGCGCCGGGCGACATGCCGAGCATCTTCCCCCCCGGCACCGCCAAGCGGATCCCCGCCGGCAGCACGCTCCGTTTCCAGATCCACTACACGCCCAACGGCGTCGCCACCACCGACCGCTCGAAGGTCGGCTTCATCCTCGCCACGGAGCCGCCGGCGCGCGAGGCCGTGACGGTGGGCATCGCCAACCCGCGCTTCCTGATCCCGGCGGGCGCCGGGTCGCATCCGGTGCAGTCGCAGGTGCCGGTGCGGAAGCCCACCCGTCTGCTGTCGTTCATGCCGCACATGCACCTCCGCGGGAAGTCGTTCCGCTACACGCTCCTGGAGCGCGGCAAGGATCCCGAGGTGCTCCTCGACGTGCCCGCCTTCGACTTCGGCTGGCAGAGCTACTACCTGCTCGCGGAGCCGCGCGAGTTGCCCCCCGGCGCGAAGATCGTGTGCGACGCGGTGTTCGACAATTCCACCGCCAATCCGGCCAATCCAGACCCCACCAAGCCGGTCACCTGGGGGGAGCAGACCTGGGAGGAGATGATGATCGGCTACGTCGACGTCGACTTCCCCCGCGACGACGGCGAGGACGCGGCCGGCGACGCCGGGAGCGAGTGAGCGCCCGGGCGAGGTAGAATGGCCCGGTTGCCCGGGCGGGACCGCCGGGCACGAGGGGCTTCCCATGCGCGACCGCGCACCGAACCGCCATCGCCGACCGCGCCCGGCGGCCGGCCATTCCAGGCGCCGCGCCGCGGCCTGGCACATCGTCGCGGCCTGCCTCGCCGCGGCCTGCGTGTGGCCGCTCGCCCGCACGGCCGCGGCCGGCGACGCCTCCCCGGGCACCGCCGCCGACTGGTCGGGCCCGATCAAGGCGCTCTTCGCCGACCGCTGCTTCTCCTGCCACGGCGTGCGCCGGCAGGAGGGGGGCCTGCGCGTCGACACGGTGGCGGCGCTCCTGGCCGGCGGCGGGTCGGGGCCGGCCGTGGTGCCCCACGACCCGGCGAGCCTGCTCGTGGCGCGCCTCGCTGCGGCCGATGCGGCGCAGCGCATGCCGCCGGAGGGGGAGGGGGAACCGCTCTCGGCGGAGCAGGTGCGGATGGTGGCCGGGTGGATCGCCGCGGGGGCCCCGGCCCCGGCCGATGATCCCCCCGAGGCCGACCCGCGCGACCACTGGGCCTTCCGCCCGCGCGTGCGGCCGCCGCTGCCGGTGGTGGCCCGGCCCGAGCGCGTGCGCAACGGCGTCGACGCCTTCCTCGAGGCGGCGCGGGAGCGCCGCGGGATCGCGCCGCAGCCGGAGGCACCGCGGCCGGTGCTCGTGCGGCGCGTGTGGTTCGACCTGCTCGGGATCCCTCCCGGGGCCGACGACCTCGCCGCGGCCCTCGCCGATCCCGCCCCCGACTGGTACGAGCGCTTGGTCGACCGGCTGCTGGCCGACCCGCGCTACGGCCAGCGGCAGGCCCGGCACTGGATGGACGTCTGGCGCTACGCCGACTGGTGGGGCCTCGGCGACCAGTTGCGCAACAGCCAGAAGCACATCTGGCACTGGCGCGACTGGATCGTGGAATCGCTCGACGCCGACCTCCCCTACGACGAGATGGTGCGCCTCATGCTCGCGGCCGACGAGCTGGCGCCCGACGACCTCCCCAAACTTCGCGCCACCGGCTTCCTCGCGCGCAACTGGTTCCTCTTCAACCGCACCCCCTGGATGGACGAGACGGTCGAGCACGTCGCCAAGGGCTTCCTCGGCCTGTCGATGAACTGCGCGAAGTGCCACGACCACAAGTACGACCCCCTCGCCCAGGACGACTACTACCGCCTGCGCGCCTTCTTCGAGCCGCTCCACGTGCGCCTCGACGTGGTGCCGGGGGAGCCCGACCTCGAGGCCGACGGCATCCCGCGCGTCTACGACGGCCTCCCCGACGCCCCCACCTTCCTCTTCGTGCGCGGCGAGGACACGCGCCCCGACCGCTCGCGGCCGCTCCTGCCCGGCGTGGCGGAGGTGTTCGCGACGGTGCCGCTGGAGATCCGTCCGGTGCCGCTGCCGAAGTCGGCCGCGGAGCCGGCGCGCCGGCCGTGGGTGATCGACGCCCACGTCGCGGCCGCGCGCCGCCGGCTCGAGGCCGCCACCGCGGCCCGCGACGCCGCGCCGTCGGCCGTCG
>CAISKG010000195.1 GCA_903885855.1 uncultured Planctomycetaceae bacterium | reverse complement strand
CTCACCGAGCAGGCGGGGTTCGCGCCGCAGGACATCATCTTCGACCCCAACATCCTCACCGTCGCCACCGGCATCGAGGAGCACGACCGCTACGCCCTGAACTTCCTCGACGCCACGCGCCGCATCAAGGAGGAGATGCCGCTGGTGAAGGTCTCGGGGGGGGTGAGCAACATCTCCTTCTCGTTCCGCGGCAACGATCCGGTCCGCGAGGCCATGCACGCCGCCTTCCTCTACCATGCGATCCGGGCCGGGATGGAGATGGGGATCGTCAACGCCGGGCAGCTGGCGGTGTACGAGGAGATCGAGCCGCAGCTCCTCGAGCGCATCGAGGACGTGCTCTTCGCACGCCGCCCCGACGCCACCGACCGCCTCGTGGAGTACGCCGAGACGGTCAAGTCGCGCGGCGGCGGCGAGGCCGCCAAGGGGGAGTCGTGGCGCGACCTCGGGGTCGAGGCACGCCTCCAGCACGCGCTGGTCAAGGGGATCGCCGACCACGTCGAGACCGACGTCGAGGAGGCACGCGGCCAGTACGCCAGCAGCCTGGAGATCATCGAGGGGCCGCTGATGACCGGCATGCAGGTCGTCGGCGACCTGTTCGGTCAGGGGAAGATGTTCCTCCCTCAGGTGGTGAAGAGCGCCCGCGTCATGAAGCGGGCCGTGGAATACCTGAAGCCCTTCATGGAGGCCGAGAAGCAGGGCGCCGAACAGGCGGCACGGGGCCGGGTGCTGATGGCCACCGTCCGCGGCGACGTCCACGACATCGGCAAGAACATCGTCGGCGTGGTCCTCGGCTGCAACGGCTTCGAGGTCGTCGACCTGGGGGTGATGGTGCCCGCCGCCAAGATCGTGGACACGGCCAAGGCCGAGGGGGTCGACGCCGTGGGGCTCTCGGGACTGATCACGCCGAGCCTCGAGGAGATGGTCCACGTCGCCGAGGAGTTCGAGCGCGAGGGACTCGCGATCCCGATCCTCATCGGCGGCGCCACCACCTCCGCCCGGCACACCGCGGTGAAGATCGCCCCGCGCTACTCCGGCGACGTCGTCCACGTCCTCGACGCCTCGCGGGCCGCGGGCGTCGTCGACCGGCTCGTGAACACCGCCACGCGCGCGGAGTTTTCCCGCGCCAACCGCGTCGCCCAGGCCCGCGACGTGGAGAACTTCAAGCGGCGCCAGCAGGCGACCCTCGTGCCCCTCGCGCACGCCCGCGCCCATCGCTTCGCGACCGACTGGGAATCGGCATCGATCGACACGCCCCAATTCCTCGGCATCGGCCGGCTCGACCCGATCCCGCTGGAGGAGCTCGTCCCGTACATCGACTGGACCCCCTTCTTCCAGGCCTGGGAGCTCAAGGGTCGTTACCCCGCGATCCTCGACGACGCGACGGTGGGAACGGAGGCCCGGAAGCTGTTCGCCGATGCCCAGAGCCTGCTGGCCCGGATCGTGCGCGACAAGCGGCTCCGGGCCCGCGGCGTGTACGGATTCTTCGCCGCCAACGCCTCCGGCGACGACATCGTCCTCTACACCGACGAGGCCCGCTCGAAGGAGTTCGGCCGGGTCCACACGCTCCGGCAGCAGTGGGAGCGGAAGGGCCAGGACACCTTCACCGCCCTCGCCGATTTCGTGGCCCCCGTGGAGAGCGGCCGGCGCGACTACGTGGGCGCGTTCGCGGTGACGGCCGGCCACGGCTGCGAGGAGTTGTGCGCCGAGTTCGAGAAGGCCAACGACGACTACGGCTCGATCCTCGTCAAGGCGATCGCCGACCGCCTGGCCGAGGCGGCCGCCGAATGGCTCCACGCCCGGGTCCGGCGCGAATGGGGCTACGGCCGCGACGAGCACCTCTCGACCGACGACCTGATCGACGAGAAGTACCGCGGCATCCGACCGGCCCCTGGGTACCCGGCCTGCCCCGACCACACCGAGAAGCGGGCGCTGTTCGAATGGCTCGCCGCCGGCGAGGCGGCCGGGATGGAGCTCACCGAGAGCTGCGCCATGACCCCCGCGGCGAGCGTCAGCGGCCTGTACTTCGCCCACCCGGCGGCCCGCTACTTCGCCGTCGACCGGATCTCGAAGGAGCAGGTCGAGGACTACGCGGCGCGGAAGGGGATGACGGTGGCGGAGGTGGAGCGCTGGCTGGCCCCGAATCTCGGCTACGACGCCGACTGACGCCCGGCGCCCGCTTCCTTCCCGGCGGATGACGACGGTCGTATGGGCTGTGCCGCCGTCGGCGCGCCGGTGGCGAGGCCGCGGCAGACGGGGCTGCGGGTGGCCGGCCCCGCACGACGAACACCTTCCGCGGAGGAGCCCATGCCCGCCCCGCGCGACCGCCGCCGTGCCCCAGGGCCCACGCCGCCGGCCGGCGCGCCCGTCCCGCCCGCGACGGTGCCGCCCGTGCCCGCCCCACGG
>CAISKG010000194.1 GCA_903885855.1 uncultured Planctomycetaceae bacterium | reverse complement strand
GGGCGATGGCGGCGGCGGTGTCGGTCGTGAAGCGCAGCCGCCCGGCGCGGTGGTTGCGGGCCACGAGTTCGTCGAGGCCCGGCTCGTAGATCGGCACGTCGCCGCGCTCCAGCCGGGCGATCTTGGCCGCGTCGATGTCGAGACACGTGACCGTGTTGCCGCTGTCGGCGAAGCACGTCCCGGACACCAGCCCGACGTATCCTGTCCCCACCACCGCGATCTTCATCGTTCGCTCCCCGGAGTCGACGTCGTTTCCCCGCCGGGCGGCTCCGCGGGCCGCGACGACGCTTCCCCGGATCAGGCGGGCGGCGCGGGCGCCGTGCCGGCGGGATCCCCGCCGTCGGCCTCGCCCCCTGCGACGCCCTCGTCCTCCTGCTCGCTCGGCGGCACGGGCACGACCGCGGCGAGCGTGTCGCCGTCGTCGAGACGCATGATCCGCACCCCCTGGGTGTTGCGCCCGATCGCCTTGATCTCCGACACGTTGACGCGCTGGATCTTGCCGCGCGCCGTCATCATCAGCACCTGCTCGCCGTCCTTCACCGAGACGATCGACACCACCTCGCCGTTGCGCTGCGTGGTCTTGATGTCGCGCACCCCCTTGCCGCCGCGGTGCTGCGTGCGGTAGCGCATGCCGCTGGAGCCGCCGTCGCCCCCCTCCTCCGCGTCATCGGCGTCGCCGGCGGCGGATTCCGTGTCGGCGTCCCCCTCGGGGCCCGGGCCGGAGAGCTCCGTCCCCGGCCCGAACGGCGTGCGCTTGCCGTAGCCGTGGGCGCAGACGGTGAGCAGCGTGGCCTCGGGATCGGCGACCACCATCCCCACGAGGCGGTCCCCGCCGGAGAGCTTGATCCCGCGCACGCCGCTGGTGTCGCGCCCCATCGGGCGCGCGTCCGACTCGGGGAAGCGGATCGCCATCCCCTTGGCCGTGGCGAGGATCAGCTCGTCGCCGGGGCGGGTGATCACCGCGTCGACGAGTTCGTCCCCCTCGCGGAGCTTGACGGCGATCAGGCCCTTGGTGCGGCGCCGCTTGTATTCGTCGAGGGCCGTCTTCTTGACGACGCCGTCGCGCGTCGCGAGGAGCAGATACTGGCCGGGGTCGCCGAAGCCCGACACCGCGCGGCAATCGGCCACGCGCTCCCCCTTCTCGAATTCCAGCAGGTTCACCAGGGCCCGCCCCTTGGCGTCGCGGGCCAGCTCCGGGAGCTCGAAGACCCGCAGCGTGAACACCTTGCCCAGGGTGGTGAACACGAGCAGGAAGTCGTGGGTGCTGGCCACGAACAGGTGCTCGATCGGGTCTTCCTCGTCGGTGCGGGCCCCCGTCAGCCCCTTGCCGCCGCGACGCTGGGCCCGGTAGGTGTCGGCCGCGGTGCGCTTCACGTAGCCGGCCCGGCTGATCGTGACCACCATCGTGGCCTCGGTGATCAGCTCGGCCATGTCGCGGATGTCGCCCGCCTCGCCGCTGATCTCCGTGCGGCGATCGTCGCCGTGCTTGTCAGCCAGCTCCAGCAGCTCGGCGCGGACCAGGGCCCGGAGGTTCGACTCGCTCGAGAGCAGCCGGCGGAACTCGCCGATCTTCCCGAGGAGCTCGCGGTGCTCCCCGGAGAGCTTCTCCTGCTCGAGATTGACCAGCTGCCCGAGCGTGAGGCGGAGGATGGCGTCGGCCTGCACCGGCGACAGCCCGTACGACTCGGCCGCCCCGCGCTCCTCCTGGAGGATGGCGAAGCCCTCGGCGCCCAGGGCCCGCTCCAGGAGCGCCGCCGGGGCCTCGATCTTCGTGAGCCGCTCCTTGGCCTCCGCCTGCGAGCGCGAGCTGCGGATGATCCGGATCACCTCGTCGATGTTGGCCAGCGCCACCAGCAGCCCCTCGAGGGTGTGCTTGCGGCTGCGCGCCTTCTGGAGGAGGTGCTGCGTGCGGCGGCGGAGGACGGTCGTGCGGTGGCGGAGGAACTCCTCGAGCAGGTTCTTGAACGACAGGATCCGCGGCTTGCCGTCGACCAGGGCCAGGAAGATGAGCGAGAAGCTCGTCTGCAGCGGGGAGAACTGGTAGAGCTGATTGAGGACGACGTCGGGATCGGCGTCGCGCTTCAGCTCCAGCACCAGCCGCACCGGCTCCTTCAGATCGCTCTCGTTGCGGATCGCCGAGATGCCCTTGATGCGGTCGTCGTTGACGAGCTCGGCGATCTTCTCCTCGATCGCGTCGCGCGTCTGCTGGTACGGCACCTCGGTGACCACGATCCGGGTGCGGTTCTTGCCGAACTCCTCCACCCGCGCCCGGGCCCGGAGGGTGATCGTGCTCCGCCCGGTCGCGTAGCCGCGCACCAACGCCTCGCGCCCCATCACGATCCCCCCGGTGGGGAAGTCGGGGCCGGGCACGATCTGCAGCAGTTCGCCGAGCGAGATCGCGGGATTGTCGATCAGCGCCACCAGTGCCTGGCAGATCTCGCCGAGATTGTGGGGCGGGATGCTGGTCGCCATGCCGACCGCGATGCCGCCGGCGCCGTTGACCAGCAGGTTGGGGAAGGCCCCGGGGAGCACCACCGGCTCGGTGTTGCGCTCGTCGTAGGTGGGGACGTAGTCGACGGTGTCGAGCTCGAGGTCGTCGAGCATCATCGCCGCGATCGGCGAGAGCCGTGCCTCCGTGTACCGCATCGCCGCCGCGGGCAGGCCGGCGATCGAGCCGAAGTTGCCCTGCTTGTCGACGAGCACGTGGCGCATGTTCCATTCCTGGGCCATGCGCACCAGCGTGGGATAGATGACGCTCTCGCCGTGCGGGTGGTAGTTGCCGCTGGTGTCGCCGGAGATCTTGGCGCACTTCACCCGCGCCGCCCCGGGCGAGAGATTGAGGTCGTTCATCGCCACGAGGATGCGGCGCTGGGATGGCTTGAGACCGTCGCGCACGTCGGGCAGGGCCCGGGCGACGATGACGCTCATCGCGTAGGTCAGGTAGCTGTCCTTGAGCTCCTGCTCGATGGGCAGTTCGACGAGGCGGCCCCCGGAACTGTCGCGGAGGATGCCGTCGTCGCCCGCCCCGGACGGGGCGGCACCGGGCGGCTGCCCGGGGGGGAGGCCCCCCGGATCACGAGCGGACTCCCCCTCCTCCTCGGGCCCGCGGTCGTCCGTGCGGTCGTCTGCCAAAGGGGGGTCTCCTCCCGGCTTCCGGCGTCGGGAGACGGCCGGAAAAACTTTGAACATACCCGCCCCCGGAACGGGGTCAACCGGGGAGAAAACCGCAAGAAACGGGGGGTGGCGGGTCCGCCGCGGACCGCCCGTGCCGACTTGACCCACCTTGCCCCGGGGCCTACTTTCCCCCCCCCGATTCCGGCCCGCCGGAACCACGGGCCCGCCGCCGTCCAACCCGCCCGGGAGGGCGCCCCTCTCCGTGATGCCTCCGCGCACCCATGCCGTCGCCGTCGCCGCCGTCGCGGCGCTGGTGCTCCTGTGCAATCTGGGGGGCCCGGCGCTGTGGGACGACGACGAGCCGAAGAACGCCGCCTGCTCGCAGGCGATGCTCGACCGGGGCGACTGGGTGGTGCCGACGTTCAACGGCCGGCTGCGCGTCGAGAAGCCGGCGCTGGTCAACTGGCTCCACATGGCCGGTTTCGCGCTGGCCGGACGCACCGAGACCGGCGCCCGCCTCGGCTCCGCCTGCCTCACGATCGGCACCGCCCTCCTCACGCGCCATCTGGCCGCCGCCCTCCTGGGCGCGGAGGCCGGGCTCTTCGCCGGGCTCGCCATGGCCAGCTGCATCTGGACCGCCGTCGGCGGCCGGTCCGCCACCCCCGACGCGCCGCTGGTCTTCTTCACCACGCTGGCCCTGGCCTGCCGCGTGGCCGCCCTCGGCGCGGCCCGGAGCGGGCGGTCGCCCCGGCGCTGGATGATCGGCTGCGGGGCGGCCCTCGGCGCGGCGACCCTCGCCAAGGGCCCGGTCGGCCTCTGCCTGCCGCTGGCCGCGTTCCTGGCGCACGCCTGCTGGGAGGCGCTGGCGGCGCGATCCGCCGCGTCCCCGCCGGCGGGACGGCTGCGCGCGGGCCTGGCCGAACTGCACCTCCCGCTGCTGGGCGCCGCCGCCGCGGCCGTCGCCCTCCCCTGGTACGTGGCCGTCACGGTGCGCACCGGCGGCGCTTGGCTCGAGGGCTTTCTCGTGATCCACAACGCGGGCCGCTTCGCTGCCCCGATGGAGGGCCACGCCGGCCCGGCCCTGCTCTACTATCCGGCCGTCGTCGCGGTCGGATTCTTCCCCTGGTCGATCGTCCTGGCGGCGGTGGTCGTGCACGCCGTCGCGCTCACGCGTGCCACCGACACGCCCCCCGCCCGCGCCGGCGGCGTGCGCCTGGCACTGTGCTGGCTCGCCTGCTGGGTGGGGGCGTTCTCCGCCGCCGGCACCAAGCTCCCCGGCTACGTCTGGCCCGCCTACCCGGCCCTGGCGATGCTCACCGGCGACTTCCTCGCCGCCTGGATCGCCGGCGAGGCCCGCTGCACCGCCCGCTGCCGCTTCCCGGCGGTGGCCCTCGAACGCGTCATGCGGCTCGCCTGGTCGATCCTCTTCGCCGGGGGGCTGGCCATCGCCATCGGCCTGGTCGCGGCGGCCGTGGCCGGCCTGCCTCAGCTCTTTCCCGCGGCATGGCTCGGTGTGGTGCCGGCGGCCGGCGCCGTGGCCGCGTGGCACCTCCAGGGGCGCCTCGAGCGCCGCGGCGCGGTGGCGGCACTGGCCGTGACGGCCGCCCTGTCGACCGCCGGCCTGGCGGCGATCGCGGCCGACCGCGTCGGCGGTGCCAGGCACGCGCGGCTGCTGGTCGAGGACCTCGGCCCGCGGCCCGCCCGCGGGGCGTGGGCGGGCTTCGGCGCGGTGCCGCCGAGCATGGTGTTCTACGCCGCCGACGACATCCCCACGCTCGTGGCCACCGAGGACGTGCGCGCCCACCTCGCCTCGCGTCCCGACGCGCGCGTGCTGCTCGACAGCCGCTTCGAGATGCATCTGCCCGACCCGCTCCCCGCCGGCTTCGCCGTCGTGGCGCGCCGGCCCCAGCCTTTCGGTCCCTGTCTGGTCGTCGTCGGCCCCCGGGACGGCGCCGGCGGCCGGCCCCCGTCCCCCACCGACGTGTCCCCGGAGAATCCGCTCGCATGGCATCCCCACACCCCGGCGCGTCCGGCGACGCCGTGAACGCCGGACCGCGGCATCCCTGGGCGACGGTCATCGCCGCATCGGCGGTGGCGCTGGCCATCGGCTTCGCCCCCATGCCCTTCTGGGACGAGGACGAACCGCGTTTCGCCGCCATCGCCCGCACCATGCTCGAGACGGGCGACTGGATCGTCCCCACCTTCAACGGCACGCTGGCGGTCGACAAGCCGGTGCTGATGCATTGGTGCATGGCGGCCTGCTGCCGGCTGTTCGGCGTCGGCGAGATCCCGGCCCGGCTGCCGGCGGCGCTGGCCACCGTGGTCGCGGCGCTGGCGCTGGTGTGGGCCGGACGACGCTGGTTCGACACGCGCACCGGCGTCGTCGCCGCGCTCGCCTGGGTGGGCTGCCTGCTCGTGGGCATCGAGGCCCACGCCGCCACCCCCGACGCCATCCTCACCGCGCTCACCACCTGGATGACGGTGCTGGCGGTCGATCCCTGGCTCGGCGCGGCCGCGGCGGGGGCCGCCGGGGCCGGGCGGCGCCTCTCGGTGGCGCGTGCCGCCACGATCGGGGCCCTCGGCGGGCTGGCGGTGCTCTGCAAGGGGCCGGTGGGGTTCGTCGGGCCGCTGGGGGTCGTGGTGCCGTTCGTGTGGGGGCTCGCGTTCCTCGAGCGCCGTGACGCGGCGGCGTCGATCGGCGGGCAGGCGGCCGCCGTGCTTCCGGCCGCCCTGGCCACGGCCCGCTTCCTCCGCCCGCTCTCGATGGTCGCCGCCATGCTCGCCGTCGGCGCGCCGTGGTACGTGGCCGTCGGGCTGCGCACCGGCGGTGCCTGGCCGGAGGGCTTCTTCCTCGTCCACAACATCGGCCGCTTCGCCGCGCCGATGGAGAACCACGACGGCGGGATCCTCTTCCACGCCCTGGCGATGCTCGTCGGCTTCTATCCCTGGTCGTGCTTCCTCCCCTTCGCCGTCGTCGTGGCCACCCACCGGGCGACGCGCCGCGAGACCCCGGCCGCCGAACGGCGCGGGCTGGCGCTGGGGCTGGTGTGGCTGGCGGTGTGGGTGGGCACCTTCTCGCTGGCGGCGACCAAGCTCCCCAACTACGTCCTCCCCGCCTATCCGGCCGCGGCGCTGGTCGTGGCCGCCACGGCGACGCGCCTCGTCGACCGGGGGCGCCTGGCGATGAAGGGCTGGCTGTGCTGGGGGCTGGGAGGGCTCGTGTTCGGGGGCGTGGCCACGGCCGCCACCATCCTCGTCGCCACCCGCTACGGACTCGCCGGCGCCGCCCCGGCGGCCCTGGTGGGGGCGGTGCCGATCCTCGGGGCGCTGGCCTGCTGGCTCGCCGCCCGCAGCGGCCGCTTCGATCCCCTGGCGGCGATGGCGGCCACCGGCCTGGTCTTCACGGCGCTGGCGTCGGGCCCCGCGGCGGCGCGGATCGCCGCGGCCAACGCCCTGCCCGAGCTCGTCGAGGCGGCGCACCGCCACGCCGGCGGCCGGGCGCGGATCTCGACCTACGGCCAGAACACGCCCAACGTCGTCTACTACGCGCGCGGCATCGTCACCGAGTGGCGCCCCGAGCAGGCCGAGGAGGCGCTGGCCGACCTCGCCGCCGGCGGCGACCGCGTGCTGCTGGTCACCGAGGAGGCGTACCGGGAGATCGAGGGCCGCCTCCCCCCCGACACCACCGTGGTCGCCCGCCGCCGGCCCCTCTTCAAGGACGGCGACTTCCTCGTCCTCGCCGCGGGGTCGCCCGCCGGCGACCGCACCGCCACCGCCGGGAGCCTGACGCGATGAACGACGACCGACGCGCCCCCCGCCGCATCGACCTCGCCCGCCACGAGCCGGCGGCCGCCCCCGGCCGCGGCCTCCTCTCGGTGGTCATCCCCTGCCACAACGAGGCGGAGGTGATCGAGACGACCCACCGCCGGCTCGTGGAGGTCCTCCCGGAGACGGGGATGGACTTCGAGATCGTCTACGTCGACGACGGCAGTCGCGACGACACGCTGCGCCGCCTCGAGGCCATCGCCGCGGCCGACCCGCGCACGGAGGTCGTCGAGCTGGCGCGCAACTTCGGCCAGCAGGCCGCGATGTCGGCCGGGCTGGAACGGGCGCGCGGCGACGCGGTGGTGCTCATCGACGCCGACCTCCAGGACCCGCCGGAGGTGATCCCGGAGATGGTCGAGGCGTGGCGCCGCGGCGTCGACGTGGCCTACGGCCGCCGGCGGCGGCGCGAGGGGGAGACCCGCTTCAAGCTCGTGACGGCGAGTCTCTTCCACAGGCTCTTCGCGGCGCTCGTGCCCTACCCGATCCCGGTCGACACCGGCGACTTCAAGCTCCTCGACCGCCGCGTGGTGGACGCGGTGGTGGCGCTGCCGGAGAAGCGCCGCTACCTGCGCTCGCTCGTGGCCTGGGCCGGCTTCCGCCAGGAGCCGGTGTGGTACGACCGGCATGCCCGCCAGGCCGGCGAGACGAAGTATTCAGCCCGGAAGCTCCTGCGCCTCGCCGGCGACGCCGTCATGCTTTCCTCCGACATCCCCCTGCGCGCCGCCTGGTGCGGCGTGGGGCTGCTGCTGGCCGTCGGCGCCGCCGCCACGGTCACGGCGGGCGTCTCCCCCGGGGGGCCGGGGCCGAGCCTGGCGGCGATCGTGGCGGTGGCGACGACG
>CAISKG010000193.1 GCA_903885855.1 uncultured Planctomycetaceae bacterium | reverse complement strand
GCCACGGCGTAGCGCCGCACCTCGAGGCCCGCGGTGTCGCCGAGCACGCCGCCGGGCGCCGCCTCGAGCGCGGCCAGGAATTCGCCGCGCGACATCCGCCCGATCGCCTCCGAGAGCGCCGCCGCCCCGCCGGCGCCCTCCGGCGGCGCGCGGCCGAGACGCTCCGCGACGGCCTCGATCCCGGCCGTCGGCAGCGGCCCCATCGGGAGATCCATGCTCTCCGACTCGTCGGCCACCACCGCCACGACCGGCTCCTGCACGATCCGTTCGTCGAGGCGCAGGAAGGGGCCGGCGAGCACGAACACCAACAGCGCGAGCGTGCCGACCCGGCAGGCGTCGAGCAGGAGGCGCAGGCGCGGGGCGAGCCAGGGGTGGCGCTCCGCGTGGCGCCGGTGGATCCACCACGCCGCCGGGAGCAGCAGCGCGAAGCCCACCCACGCCACCCAGGGCCGGGCCCAGTGCCATTCGGCCGCGTCGATCCGGGAGGCCAGCTCGTGGCCGATCCCCATCACCCGCGCCAGGCGGGCCAGCAGGTCGCTCATGGGGGGAGATCCCGGCCCAGCTGACGGAAGTAGGTGTCGATCACCTCCTGATAGGCCGCCGGGCCGCGCTCGCGCATGCCCTCGAGGAGCGGATCACGGACGCGCGGCGGGAGCTTGTAGATCGCCGCGCGCCGCGCCGCGTCGAGCCCGCGGAGGTCGGCCTCCTTGACCTCGGCCTGCCCGGCCTGCGCACCGCCGTCGGTGGCGACGTCGGTCGGCTCGCCGGTGGGCGTGGCGCCGGGCTGCCCCTCGCCCCGCCCCTCTTGCTGCGACGCGGCCTGCGCCGCCGCCAACTGCTCGGCGGCACGCCGGCTGGCGCGGGCCTGGAGCCGCTCGGCGCGCTGCGCCATCTGCAGGGCCTGCTGCACCTCCCGGCTGTCGAGGAGCGATTCGAGCTGCTCCGCCGAGAGGGGCGAGCCCCGGCCCTCCCCCTGCTGCCCTTCGCTCCCCTGGCCCTTGCTCCCCGGCCGCCCCGGCTGGTCGCCCTGTTGCCCGTCGGACGCCGCCTGCCCCTGCTGGGCCGCCGCGCCCTGCTCGGCGGGCTGCTCCCCGCGGCCGGCGAGCTGCTCCGCGATCCGTTCGGCGTCACGGGCGGCCTCGCGGGCCGCGTCCCGGCCGCTGTCGACGATGCCGTCGAGGGGATCGGCCGGCTCGGCCGCCGGCGCGCGGGGCGTGGCCTCCGGCCCCACGATCTCCCCCACCTCGCGCGATTCCTGGCGCGCCTGGCGATCGAGCGCCTGCCGCTCGGCCCCGCGCGGCGGGAGCCCGGCCTCGCGGGCCTCGCGGCGGCGCTCGCCGAGGAGATCGAGCGACTCCGCCCGGCGGGCGAGGTCGTCGGCGAGCGAATCGATCCGCCGCGCCTTCTCGGCCGCCTCCATGCGCGTCGCCGCGCCGCGCGTCTGCGACGCGATCTGGCCGAGCCGGTCGACGATCTCCGACGGCGGCGGGGCGTCGGCGAGCCGGTCGACCCGCGCCGCATCGGCGTTGAACTGGGGGCTCGGGGCGAGCGACGCCTCGAGTTCGCGCGCCGCCGCCGCCGCCTGCTCGAGCGCCGAGCGGGTCTCGGGGCCTGCGTCGGCGGCCGAACGGGCCTGCTCGGCGGCGCGGCCGAGGGCGTCGGCCACGCGCCGGGCGTCCTCGCGCCGCTCGTCGAGGAAGCGGTCGAGCAGGGCGAGGTCGTCCTTCCGCGGCTGCTCGAGCGCGGCCGCCGCGGCGTCGGCCCGGGCCTGGGCCGCCTCGGTCTGCGTCCGGGCCGCCTCGGTCTGCGTCCGGGCCGCCTCGGTCTGCGTCCGGGCCGCCTCGGTCT
>CAISKG010000192.1 GCA_903885855.1 uncultured Planctomycetaceae bacterium | reverse complement strand
GCGTCCACGCGGACAGTCTGGAAGCGGCGCTCAAGGGCGGCGTCCTTCTCGATATATTTGCGATACTCGTTCATGGTGGTGGCGCCGATGCACTGAAGTTCTCCGCGGGAGAGGGCGGGCTTGATAATGTTGGAGGCGTCCATTGCGCCCTCGGCCGAACCGGCGCCGACGAGGGTGTGGAGCTCGTCGATGAACAGGATCGTGTTCTTGGCCCGGCGCACCTCGTTCATCACCGCCTTGATGCGCTCCTCGAACTGCCCTCGGTACTTCGTCCCGGCGACCATCATCGCCAGGTCGAGGACCACGATCCGGCGGTCGGCGAGCAATTCCGGCACGTGGCCGTCGACGACGCGCTGCGCGAAGCCCTCGACGATCGCCGTCTTGCCCACGCCCGCCTCGCCGAGCAGCACGGGGTTGTTCTTGGTGCGCCGGCAGAGGATCTGGATGGCGCGCTCGATCTCCTTCTCACGGCCGATGACCGGATCGAGCTTGCCCTGACGGGCCAGTTCGGTGAGGTCGCGGCCGAAGCTGTCGAGGGCGGGCGTCTTGCTCTTCCCGGCCTTGGCCGAGGATTCGCCCCCCGAGGTGGTGCCCCCCCCGGCGGCCGGCCGTCCGCCGAGGCCCGCGCGCTCCCCGCCGTCCCCCTCCATGCCGTGGCCGAGGAGGTTGAGCACCTCCTCGCGGACGTCCTCGAGCTTGAGGCCGAGGTTCATCAGCACCTGGGCCGCCACCCCCTCCTGCTCGCGGAGCAGGCCGAGGAGGATGTGCTCGGTGCCGACGTAATTGTGGTTGAGGTTCCGCGCCTCCTCCATCGAGTACTCGATCACCTTCTTCGCCCGCGGCGTCTGGGGGAGCTTCCCCATCGTCACCATGTCGGGCCCGCTCTGGACGAGCTTCTCGACCTCCATGCGGATCTTCCGCAGGTCGATGTCGAGGTTCTTGAGGACGTTGGCAGCGACGCCGCTCCCCTCCTTGATGAGGCCGAGGAGGACGTGCTCGGTGCCGATGTACTCGTGGTTGAAGCGCTGGGCCTCCTGATTGGCCAGCTGCATCACTTTCCGGGCACGGTCGGTGAATCGCTCGTACATGGCACTTCTCTGGGGGTGTCGGCGGGATCGGAGGGGCGGGGCCCGAGGCGGGGCCGGGGCGGCACTGCCGGATTTGGCAGCGCGTCGTGCACCTCCTTGCCGGTGCAAACCTTACGCCAAATCCGTCACGGAATTCTAGCGCTCACCGCCTTCGCCGTCCGCGACGGGAGGGGCGCCCGGCCGGACTCCCGGCAGGGAGCGGTCCTCCGGCTACGCGGGCCGGGGGCGGGTGGTTCTCCCGGCGGGCCGGACAGCACGCTCAAAACCGCTCAGGCGGCCCGGGCGGCGCGCTCCGGACCGGCGGTGCTGGGGGACGCGGCGCCCGCGAGCGGGAGCACGACCGCTTCCTCAGCCGTCGTGTCGTCGGCCGCCGCGCCGTCGGCGGCGGGCGCGGCCGCCGCCACCTCGAGCCGGCGCAGCTCGCGGCGGATCACGGCCAGCCACGGCCGCCCCGCGTCGGCGCGCGAGAGTCGCTCGAGCGCCTGCCGCGCCTCGGCGGCGCGCCCGGCGCGG
>CAISKG010000191.1 GCA_903885855.1 uncultured Planctomycetaceae bacterium | reverse complement strand
GTGGTGGTCAGCGCCATGGGCCACCAGACCGACGTCCTGGTGGATCTGGCCAAGCAGATCACCGACCGCCCCAGCGCCCGCGAGATGGACATGCTCCTCTCCACGGGCGAGCAGGTGAGCGTGGCGCTCTTCGCGATGGCGATCCAATCGCTGGGGCTCGAGGCCGTGAGCCTCACCGGCGCCCAGATCGGCATCCGCACCGACAGCAGCCACACCCGCGCGCGGATCAAGTCGATCTCCACCGACCACGTCATGCAGCTCCTCGACGGGGGGCGGATCGTGATCGCGGCCGGCTTCCAGGGCATCGACCAGCACGGCAACATCACCACCCTCGGCCGGGGCGGATCCGACACCACGGCCGTGGCGCTGGCCGCGGTGCTGCGCGCCGACGTCTGCGAGATCTACACCGACGTCGACGGCGTCTACACCACCGACCCGCGAATCCTCCCGGCGGCGCGCCGCCTCCCCACCATCAGCTACGACGAGATGCTCGAATTGGCGAGCCTCGGGGCGGGGGTGATGCATCCGCGGTCGATCGAGTTCGCCAAGAAGTTCGGCGTGCCGGTGCTCGTGCGCTCGAGCTTCAAGGAGGTCCCAGGCACGCTCATCGTGGCGGCCGACCTGGCCGCGCCCCGGCCGGTGAGCGGGGTGGCGCTGGCGAAGGACGAGGCCCGGATCACGCTCGAGGGGGTGCCCGACCTGCCCGGCAGCAACCACCGCCTCTTCTCCCCCCTGGCCTCGTCGGGGATCGCCGTCGACATGATCGTGCAGAACGTCGCCCACGACGGCCTGGCCGACATCTCCTTCACCGTGCCGGCCGACGACCTCGCGGAGGCCCTCGACGTGACGCGCGGCGTGGCCCGCGAGCTGGGCGCCACCGGCGTCTCGCACGACGACTCGATGGCCAAGGTCTCGGTGGTGGGCGTGGGGATGGAGCGCGAGGAGGGGGTGGCGGGGCGGATGTTCCAGGCGCTGTCGCGCGAGGGGATCAACGTCCGCATGATCACCACCAGCGAGATCAAGATCTCGGTCCTCATCGACCGGGCCGACGCCGCCAAGGCGGTGAAGGCGGCCCACGCCGCCTTCGGCCTCGAGGTGCCGGAGCGCGAGGCGGCGGGGGCCTCGGGGCAGGCGGTGCCCCCGGCCAAGTCGAGCCCGCTCGACGTGGTGCGCAGGCTCGAGGGGATGGAGGATCTGGCCGTCGAGGACTGCCAGCTCGACTCCTCGCAGGCCCTCGTCACCTTCACCGATCTCCCCGACACGCCGGGGGTGGCGGCGGCGGTGTTCGAGGAGGTGGGGAAGGCGAAGCTGCTGGTCGACATGATCGTGCAGAGCCATCCGCGCGGGGGGCGGGCGGAGCTGTCGTTCACGGTGCCCTCGGAGGACCGGGGCCGGGCGCTCGAGGTGGCGCGGCGGATCGCGGCGGCGCGGGGCGCGCAGGTGGCCGACGTGCCGCAGGTGGCGAAGCTCTCGATCACCGGCGTCGGCATCCGCAGCCATGCGGGCGTGGCCGACCGCCTCTTCGCGCCGCTGGGCGAGGCGGGGATCAACATCGACCTGGTGAGCACGAGCGAGGTGCGGCTGAACGTGATCGTGGCGGCGGAGCAGGGGAAGAAGTCGCTGGCGATCCTGAAGAGCGCCTTCGGGGTCTGAGCGGGGGCGGATGGCGCCGGCTGCCGATGGCGCGCCCGACGACGCGCGCGCCCCTCGACGGTGAGCGGTCGCGGGCCCGCGTCCTCCGCCCGGCGATCGCGGCCGCGGCCTGCGGGTCAGTCGAGCCCCGCGAGCGGCCCGGTGCTCGAGCCGAAGGCCTCGGCCTCGACGCCGAGCCTGCCGAGGACCGAGAGGAAGAGATTGGAGAGCGGCGCGTTGTCGAACGCGTCGAACGCCAGGTGGCGGCCGTGACGGAAGCCGCCGCCGGCGAGGAGGATCGGCAGGTTCGTGTTGTCGTGGGTGTTCGAGTCGCCCATGTTCGACCCGAAGAGGACGATCGTCCTGTCGAGGAGCCGGCCGTCCCCCGCGCGGCGGTCCGCGAGCGCGTCGAGCAGGCCGCCCAGGAGCGTCATCTGCCTGCGGTCGGCCTCGAGGAGCTGGGCCACGCGATCGGCCGCCTGGCCGTGATGGCTCAGGTTGTGGTAGTCGTCGAGCGTGAGGCGCTCGCCGTCGAGACGGAAGGGCGGGGTGGCGAAGGCGTCGACCAGGAGCGTGACCAGCCGGGTCGAATCGGTCTCGAGCGCCAGGCCCGCCATCGCGAGCATCGACTCGTAGCCGGCGAAGACGAGCGTCCGGTCGGTGACGTCCTGCGGCGCCGCGCGCGGCGGCACCGGCCGGGGCCGATCCTCCCAGGCTCCTTCCGCATGGAGGCGTCGCTCCGCCTCGCGCAGGCCCGTCGCGTAACGGTCGAGCTGACGGCGATCGGCGTGCCCCACGGAGCGGGCGACGCGGCGTGTCTCGTCGATCACCGCGTCGAGGATGCTGCCCCGCTCGGCGAGGCTCCGGCGGCGTCGGGCCACCTCCGCGGGCGGGCCGGCGAGGAACAGCCGCTCGAAGACGCGCGACGGCCGGTCCTCCACCGGCACGAGCACGCCGTCGCGCGTCCAGGCGAGGCTGCGATTGGCCTTGTCGACGTTGACGCCCAGATTCAGGCTCGGGAAGCGAGTCAGGTCGCCGATCGCGGCGGCGGCGAATTGGTCGAGCGAGATCGTGTTGCGGAATCCGCTCTGCGTCGGTCCGCGGGCCGCGGTGAGGAAGCAGTTCTCGGTGGAGTGCCCGCCGCGCACGCCCGGATGGGAGAGCCCGCTCACGACGGTGAAATCGTCGCGCCGCGCGGCGAGCGGCTCGAGGAGCGGCGACAGGGCGTAGCCCGGCCCCGTCTCCCTGGGGAAAAAGGGCCCGGGGAGCACGCCGAGGTTGTTCATCACGAACAGCGCCCGCATCGGCGGCTCCCCGGCGCCGCCCCGCGCCGCGGTCGCCTCGAGCCAGGGCAGGGCCATCGCCACGCCGGCTCCCCGGAGCACGCGGCGCCGCGTCGGGCGCCGATCCGACGGCGTGCTCACGGTGCGCCCTCCGTGCCGGGCATCGCACCGCTGAACAACGGGCTGGCGACGAAGCGCCGGAGCAGCCCGCGTACCCGGAATCCGCCGGGCTCCGCGGCGTCAAGGATCGCCTCGACGTGCGGTCGATCGGAGAACCGCACCGGCGCACCGGTGGCGTACACGGTGAAGAGCCCGAGCAGATGCCGGGCCATCTGCCGATCCCGTCCCGCCAGCGCCCGCTTCAGACCGCGGAGGTCGTCGAAGGCGGTGCCGTCGGCGAGCGATCCCGACGCGTCGATCGGAGCGCCGATCCGCCAGGCGAAGTCGTGCCCCGCGCGGTCGATGCCGGTGACGAGGCCGTCGCCCGGAGGGGCGCCGGGTTCGACGAGGCCACGGTAGCGGACGCGCTGGCCGCCGCAGACGTCGAAGGCCTCGAGCGCGAAGCCGACGGCGTCGAAACGGCGGTGGCAGGCCGCGCACGAGGCGTCCGCGGTGTGCCGGGCGAGGAGGTCGCGGATCCCGGTCGCGCCGCGGATGTCGGGCTCCACCGCCGGCACCTTCTCCGGCGGAGGGGGCGGGGGCTCGCCGAGGAGCCTCGCCATCACCCAGGCGCCGCGTCGCACCGGCGACGTCGAGGTGCCGTTGGCGGTGACTTTGAGGATCGCACCCTGGCCGAGGAGGCCACCGCGCGGCGAGCCCGGCGGTCGCGGCACCTCCCGCAGCGCCGATCCGCTCACCGGCGGGAGCCCGTAGTGGGCGGCGAGCCGGTCGTTGACCAGGAGCGAGTCGCCGTCGATGAACGCCGCGACCGGGGCGTCGCCGCGGATCACCTGCTGGACGAAGGCGCGCGTCTCGCGGCCCAGCGACTCGACGAGCCAGTCGTCGAAGCGGTATTCCGGATAGAGCCGCGCGTCGGGCTCGTCGCGGCGCAGGTGCCGCAGATCCAGCCAATGATCGGTGAAGGTGCCGACGAACCGTTCGAAGCGGGGGTCGTCGACGAGGCGGTCGGCCACGGCGGCGACGCCGGCCGGATCGCACAGCGCGTTACGGCGCGCCGCCTCCAGCAGCGCGGCGTCGGGCAGGTCGTTCCAGAGGAAGAAGGAGAGCCGCGCGGCGAGGGACCGCGCGTCGCCCGGGGTAACGCCGCCGCGCGGATCGGCGAGAAACAGCAGGCGCGGCGAGGCGAGGAGCACGCGGTACCCGCAGAGGAGCGCCGCGGCGAATCCGGAGCCGTCTCGGAGGGCATCCAGGACGACGTCCTCGGCGGCTGCGACGTCGTCGTCCACGGCGTCGCCGCCGTGGAGACGCGCGGCGAAGGCGCGCAGGAGGCGGCGTGCGTCGGCGGGCGGATCGGCCGGGACGACCTCCACCGGGAGCGTCCCGTCGCCGGCGCGGAGCGGCAGGTCGCCGAACAGAAGCCGGTGCGACGTCGGCGGCCAGACGCCGTCCTCCACCGGGAGCGGGCCGACGATCTCCAGGGAGCGGACGGCGATGCCGGGATGGCCTCCCGGTGGCGGCGGCGGAAAGCGGTAGGTGGGGGGACCTCCGTCGACGTTGCGCGCCAGGGGCACGGCGAGGCCGAGGGGGCTCCACTCGATCGTCTGCCCCGCGCGGAGGAGGACCGTCGTCTCGTGGTCGGCCTCCACGGGCCCGACGTCGATGATCCCACCGACGGCGCGCACGTCCCCCGAGACGTCGGGGCCGGACGGCGCACGGGCCCGGAACGTCATCGGCACCGGCCGCTCCGCGGGTCGCAGCGACCGATCGGGCTGCTGGAGGACCGCTCGGGCGCGGAAGCGGACGGCGTACCTCCCCGGCCGGCCGGCGACGAATCCGGCCGGATAGCCGTGGTAGGGCCAGTACGCGGAACGGAAGATCGCGCATTCCACCTCGGGATCGTCCGCCGCCGGACTCTCGACCGGCAGCCCCTCCCGGGCGAAGTACCGAGCCTCGGGCTCCCCGTATGCGGTGCCGCCGAAGAGCCGCGTCGACGCCGCGGCATAGCGGGCCGGCTCGGGTGGCTCCACGCCGCTGGCCACCGCCTCGGCGAGGGCCGCATCGATCGCGTCGAGCGTGCCCTCGACCTGGAGCCGCGAGAGGTCGAGTCCCTCGGCCGACTTCGGGAAGCCGTCGCGGAGCCGGTCCTCCGGGAGGAGGTCGGCCACGTCGAGATCGGGAAGCTCGAGCAGCGTCCGCAGCGCCTGCTCGAACTCGTGCCGGTTGAGCCTCCGCAGCGGCACGCGCCCCCCGGCGCGGATGGCGGCCAGGTCGGCCCGTCCGGCGGCGGCGGCCAACGCCGCCACGAGGGCCCGCCGATCGGCGGGGGCGAGCTCCCCGGGGACCGGCGGCATCTCGTCCGACCGGACGCGGTCGTGCATCCGCACGAGTCGCTCGAGGACCCGCGGCTCCGCGGGATCCCACTCCGCGGGCATCGAGAACCCACCGGCCGCCGTGGCGGCGTCGTGGCAGCCGCCGCAGGCGGCGCGCAGCAGCGGCGCTGCGCCTGCGAGCGCGTCGTCCGCGCCGGGTGCCGAGCGGCCCCCCAGCGCCACCACCAGCAGCGGCACGCCGACCCCCGCGAGCAGTGCCGCGGACCCCGCGGGTCGATGTGGACGGAGCAGCGCCATGGCTGGAATCTACCCGGCCCGGGGGCGCGGCTGCCACGCGGCGCCGCTCCGTTCGGCTGGGAGCCGACGCGGCGTCGTGGTAGGGTCTCCCGATCCCCGCGTCATCGCGGACCGGCCTTTCCCGGAGCCCCCCCGTGCCCTCGCTCCTCGACCGCTTCCTGGCCTACGTCCGCATCGACACGCAGGCCGACGAGCACTCCGCCGCGAGCCCCTCCACCCCGGGGCAGCTCGACCTCGCCCGGCTCCTCCTGGAGGAGTGCCGCAGCATGGGGCTGGCCGACGCGGCGATGTCGGAGCAGGGGGTCGTGATGGCCACGGTGCCCGCCACCGTCGCGCACCCCGCCCCCACGATCGCCTTCGTGGCCCACGTCGACACCTCCCCCGAAACCTCCGGGAAGGACGTGAAGCCGATCGTCCACCGGAACTGGGCCGGCGGCGACATCGTCCTCCCCGGCGCGCCGGGACGGGTGATCCGCGTCGCCGAGACGGCGGAGCTCGCCGGCCTCGAGGGCTGCACGATCATCACCTCCGACGGCTCCACGCTGCTGGGGGCCGACGACAAGTCCGGCGTGGCGGTGATCATGGCCGCGGCCGAGCGCCTCCGGGAGCGCCGCGAGGTGCCGCACGGGCCGATCCGGCTCGTCTTCACCTGCGACGAGGAGGTGGGCCGCGGCACGGAGCATCTCGACATCGCGGCCATCGGCGCCGTCGCCGCCTACACCCTCGACGGGGGAGGGAAGGGGGAGATCAACGGCGAGACCTTCTCCGCCGACCTGGCCGTGGTCACCGTCACCGGCGTCAACACCCACCCCAGCGTCGGCAAGGGGGTGATGGTCAACGCCATCCGGATCCTGGGGGAGTTTCTCGAGGGGCTGCCCAAGGGCTCCCTCTCCCCCGAGACCACCGCGGGCCGGGAGGGCTTCGTCCATCCTTACGCGATCTCGGGCGGGGTGGCCTCGGCGGAGGCGCGGGTGCTCTTGCGCGATTTCGACGACGAGGGGCTGGCCGATCAGGCCCGGCTGCTCGAGTCGATCGCCGCCCGCCTGCGCGCCGCGCACCCACGAGCGCGGATCGAGGTGACGACGCGGCCGCAGTACCGCAACATGCGCGACGGCGTGGCGCGCGAGCCACGCGCCATGGCGCTGGCGGTCGCGGCGATGCGCGCGGCGGGGATCGAACCGCGGCTCGAGCCGATCCGCGGCGGCACCGACGGCTCGGCCCTCACCGCCCTCGGCCTCCCCACGCCGAACCTCTCCACCGGCGAGCATTCCCCCCACTCGCCCCTGGAGTGGACGTGCCTGGAGGAGATGGAGGCGGCGGTGGAGGTGCTCGTGCACCTGGCCGGGCTGTGGGGCCGGGAGCGGGACTGCGGCGCGGGGGAGGGCTGAGCGATGGAGCGCACCGGCCCGGGCGCCGCCGCGGTGCCGCTCGCGGCGCCCTCGCCGAACCGCCTCGCGTCGCTCGACGTCTACCGCGGCTTCGTGATGCTCCTGATGATGGCCGAGGCGCTCCACCTCGGCGAGGTGGCCCGGGCCTTCCCCGAGTCGTCGATGTGGCGCTTCCTCGCGTGGCACCAGTCGCACGTCGCCTGGCGCGGCTGCTCGCTCCACGACCTCATCCAGCCGTCGTTCACGTTCCTGGTGGGGGCGGCGCTCCCCTTCTCGCTCGCCGCGCGGGCCGCCCGCGGCGAGTCGGAGCGCACGATGGCGCTCCACGCCCTGTGGCGGGCGGCGGTGCTGGTGGCGCTGGGGATCTTCCTCCGCAGCACCGGCCGGTCGATGACGAACTTCACCTTCGAGGACACCCTCACCCAGATCGGCCTCGGCTACCCCTTCCTCTTCCTCCTCGGCCGCCGGCCGAAGCGCGAGGCCTGGATCGCGCTGGCGGTGATCCTCGTGGGGGTGTGGGCGGCGTGGCGCTACTACCCGGTCGCCGATCCGTGGGCCAAGAACGCCAACCTCGGCCACGATTTCGACGTCTGGTTCCTGAACCTCTTCCCGCGCGAGGCCCCCTTCACGGAGAACAAGGGGGGCTACCTCACCCTCTCCTTCATCCCCACCCTCGCCACGGCGATCCTCGGCCTCATCGCCGGCCGCTGGCTCGAGGCCGGCGCGCCGATCGGGCGCTTGCTCGTCGCGGGGGCGGTGTCGCTCGCCCTCGGCACGGCCCTCGATGCCAGCGGCATCTGCCCGAGCGTGAAACGGATCTGGACGCCCGCCTGGGTGCTCGTGAGCGGCGGCTGGTGCTTCTGGCTGCTGGCCGCCTTCCACTGGGTCGTCGACGTGAAGGGCTTCAAGGGCTGGGCCTGGCCGCTGGCTGTCGTCGGCACCAATTCCATCGCCGCCTACCTCATCGAGCACCTGTGGAAGGATTTCATCGACCGGTCGCTCGTCACGCATCTGGGAGCGGGGCCGTTCCGCATCCTCGGCGACGGCCTCGAGCCGCTCCTGAAGGGGGCGGCGATCCTCGCGGTGCTCTGGGGCATCCTCGCCTGGATGCACCGGCGCCGGATCTTCCTCCGCGTGTGACACTGACCGGCCCTGCGGGCCGTCGCGTCCCCTCCCTCCACGTCCCGAGGCACCTGCCGTGATCCAGCCCTCCCCGTCGCGCACCCGGCTCTCCCCCCGCGCAGCGCTCGCGGGCCTCGCGATCCTGCTCGTCGCCGTCCTCGCGCCGTCGCCTGCCGCGCGCGGCGCCGGCCTGGCGGAGTCGCTCCTGGCCGAGCCGCGGCCGGCGCTGCTGGCCGACATCGGCAGGGAAGGGGACGCCGGGCGCGGCGCGATCGTGTTCCACGCGGCGCACCTGGCCTGCCTCAAGTGCCATGCCGTCGGCACCGGCCCGTCGCCCCTGGGCCCCGACCTCGCCCGGGCCCCGGAGGGCATCCCCGCCGGGGAGATCCGCGCGCACCTGGTCGACGCGCTGCTCGAGCCCTCGAAGCGCGTCCTCCCCGCCTACCGTGGCGTGACGATCGTCACCGACGATGGCGCGAGCCGCACCGGGATCCTCGCACGCGAGAGCCCCGAGGAGGTGGTGCTCCGCGACGCCGCGCTGCCGGGCGGCGAGATCGCCATCCCGGCCCGGTCGATCGAGGAGCGTGTGGAGGCGCAGGTCTCGCTCATGCCGGCGGGGCTGCCGAACCTCCTCGGCCGACGGGGGGAGTTCCTCGATCTCGTCGCCTACCTCGAGGCGATCGCCACGGGGGGCCCCGAGCGCGCCCTGGCCCTCGCCCCCGATCCGGCCCTCGTCGCCCGCTCGGGCCCCGCCGACTACGAGCGCGACATCGACCACGCCGGCTTCATCGCCGATCTCGCCGACCCCGGCCGCGCCCGCGAGGCCTTCGAGCGCGGTGCGGCCACCTACGCGCGCGTCTGCGCGAATTGCCATGGCACGCCCGAGGCCCCCGGCTCGCTCCCCACCGCGCCGCGCTTCGCGACCCACCGCTTCAAGGCCGGCTCCGATCCGCTCTCGCTCTACCGCACGCTCACCGTGGGCGTCGGCCAGATGGTGCCGCAGGGATGGATGGTGCCGAGCCAGAAGTACGACGTCATCCACTACCTCCGCGAGACCTTCCTCCGCGATCGGAGCGATCTGGCCTACGTCGCGGTCACGCCCGAGTACCTCGCCGGCCTGCCGCGCGGGGCGTCGCGCGGCCCGGCGCCGGCCGCCACCGATCCCTGGCGGCTCCACGACTACGGCCCCTTCATGGCGGCCACGATCGAGCCGGGGCGCGACGGGCGGCCGCCGGTGCGGAAGGGCTTCGCCGTGCGCCTCGATCCCGGCGGCGAGGGGATCGGCCGCGGCCGCGACTTCGCCCTCCACGATCTCGACACGCTCGCCCTGGCCGCCTGGTGGCGCGGCGACGGCTTCATCGACTGGGAGGGGATCAACTTCGACGGCCGCCACGGCGCCTGGCCCCATTCCGTCGGCACCCTCTGGCTGGCCGCGCCCGAGGGGCCGGGCTGGGCCGATCCCGACACCGGCTCCTTCGACGATCCGCGCCCGCTCGGCCGCGACGGCCGCCCCTTCGGGCCCATTCCCTGGGCGCGGATGCGGAGCGTGCACCACGCCGGCGACGCGATCCTCCTCGACTTCCGCGTCGGCGACGCCGCGGTCCTCGAGACGCTGCGGCTCGAGCCCGTGTCGGCGGCGGTCGCGCCGGCCGCGGGCGGCGCGGGCCCCGACGGCGCCCGCGTGCCGGTGCTGACGCGGTCGTTCTCCTTCGGCCCGCG
>CAISKG010000190.1 GCA_903885855.1 uncultured Planctomycetaceae bacterium | reverse complement strand
GGTGCCCCTCGCCGCGGGCGCGGCGCTGGCGGCGGCCGCGGCGCGGCCGCGCCTCGTGCCGCGGGGCGACCGGCTCGTCGTCCGGGTGGGGCTCCTTTCGGGGGAGGAGGTGCCGCTCGGGATCGTGGAGTGCTTCTTCCTCGGCAGCCGCCTCGAGCCGCCGCCGGTCGACGACGGCACGCGCGGCGGGGAGCGCGTGCGCACGCTCGTGATGCGCCTGGCGGAGCGGGCGACGACGTTCGCCTCGCGGCCCGGCTTCGCCCCCATCGGATCCTGGGCCGAGGGATCGGTGACCTTCGACGGCCGCTGGTGCGAGCCGCTCTCGGTGGATCTCGTGCGGCGCTTGAACCGCGAGCTCACCGCCGCCAAACGCCGGGAGGCCGCCCGATGATCTGGCGCGGATTGCTCGTCAGCGTGCGCGACGTGGACGAGGCCGGCGCGGCGCTGGCCGGCGGGGCCGGGATCATCGACGTCAAGGAGCCGGCCGCGGGACCGCTCGGTGCCGCGTCGCCGGCTGCCATCGCCGCCGTCGCCGTCGCCGTCGCCGGGCACCGCCCCTGGACGTTCGCCTGCGGGGAGCTGGCCGCCGGCGAGAGCTCCGCCGCGGCGGCCGTGGCCGGCGATCCGCGGGCGTTGGTGGAGCGGGTGCTGGCCCACCCCGCCTGCCCGCCGACGGCGCGCCCGGCGGCGGTCAAGGCAGGCCTGGCAGGGCTCGACGGCGGACGCTGGCCGGGCTGGCTCCGCCGGATCGTGCGCGGCCTGCCGGAGGGGACGGGATTCGTCGGCGTCGCCTACGCCGACCACAGGGCCGCGCGGGCCCCGGATCCGCGCGCGGTGATCGCGGCGGCGGCCGCCGCCGGATGCGTCGCGGTGCTCGTCGACACCTTCGACAAAGCGGGGCCGGGGCTGTTCGGCGTCGCCGGCCGGGCCACCGTGGCCGCATGGGTCGGGGAGGCGCGTGCCGCGGGGTTGCCGATCGCCCTGGCCGGCCGGCTCACGCCCGACGGCGCGGCGCTGGCGGCCGCGCTGGGCGCCGACGTCGTCGCCGTGCGCTCGGCCGTCTGCCGGGGGTCGCAGGGGGAGGCGGGGCGGGCCGACGGCGACCGCCTGGGGCGCGTCGATCGCGAGGCGGTCGGGGCGGTGCTGCGGCGTCTCGGTGGCATCCTCACCGGCGCGGCACTATCCTTCCCGGCGGTCGCGCCCTCCCCGGCGCCGCATCGGCTCCCCTGTCGGGAGTGAGCGCTGGGAAGACGGGCGTGCGAGGAGGTGGTGCGAGCATGGCCAAGACGCTCGAGGTCAGGGTGCCCCACGCGCTCGACGCCGGCGAGGTGCGGCGGCGCATCGACGAGGCCCTCGTCAAGGCGAAGGGGGACTACGCCGAGGCGGTGGGGCAGATCGGCGCCGAGTGGATCACCGACGACACGCTGCGCTTCGATCTGGCGGTCGCCGGAATGAAGTTCGACGGCTCGCTCGAGATCATGGTCGAGGAGCTGCTCGTCAAGCTCGACCTCCCCGGTGCCGCGCTCCTCTTCAAGGGCCGGATCCGCGAGGGCATCGAGGAGCGGCTCGGCGGGCTGGTGGGCTGACGGTCCTCGCAGGTGTCCGGCGCGGATGCCGAACGCTCCGGCCGCGGGAAACGGGCCCTGCCGGCAGGCCGGCGGAGACGGTGCGGAGGATTGTGACGGTCATGCCCCCGGGGCGGCCGCGCCTCGCGGATGCGGCCGACCCCGGTCGATGGGCAGGAGAGGGTGCGCCGCGCCCCGCCACGAGCCCCTTCCAGCCGCGTACACCCATGCACGACCGCACCCACCTGGCCCCCCCGACGTCGACGCTCCCCCCGCCGGTGCTCCCGCCGCGCGGCGGCGTGGTCGGGCGCCGGCGGCGCTGGCCGGTGCTCGTGCTGGCCGCAGGGCAACTGTGCGGCGTCGTGGCCGTGCCGGCGATCGGGCCGGCGCCGGCCGCCGCACAGGAGGCGCAGGATCCTCCCCCGCCCCGGCGCCCGGCCGCCGACGATCCCTTCGCCGAGGAGCTCAATCCCTTCCCCAAGAATGAGAAGCCGGCCGACGGCAAGGGGGAGAAGGGGACGACGGGCAAGTCGCGCACCGGCCAGACGCCGCGCTCCACGCCGCGCGGCGACGACCGGGACCGCGCCGGCGACGACGCGGCGCCGCGCCGGCGCACGGAGCCGGACGAGGACGACGGCAAGGAGGCCGACGCCGGCCCGGCGAAGGATCCCGCCGACGGCGCCGGGGACGATCGGCCCCCGGCACGGCCGCGGGCGCGGACGATGGATCCGGGGAGCGATCTGCTGCCCTTCCCCGACGTGGGCCCGGGGGCCGACGAGTTCGATTCGCCGGCCCGCGCGGAGCTCGAGCAGGCCGAGAAGCTCGACCGCGAGGGACGCTACGAGGAGGCGAAGAAACTGATCCTCGACGCCATCGAGAAGGATCCGAAACTGCCGCTGGCGTACCTGGCGCTGGGGATCGTGACCCGCCACATGGGCGACCTGCGCGGCAGCGTCGAAGCCTGCTCGAAGGGGCTGCGACTGGATCCCACCGATCCGGAGCTGGCGCTGCGGCGCGGCATCGCCTGGTTCTACCTCGGGCAGCGGGGCATCGCGCTGGAGGATTTCGAGGACGCCTCGGGCGCGGCCTACGACGATCCCCGGCCGGAGCTGTGGCGCGGGCTGACGCTCATGGAACTCGAGCGCCCGCTCGAGGCGATCAGCGCGTTCTCGTCGGCCATCCGCCGTGACCGGACCTACGATCTGGCCTACCTCAACCGCGGCCTGGCTTACCTGTCCAGCGGCGAGCCGGCCAAGGCCGAGGCCGACTTCGACCATGCCATCCGCAACGATCCGCGCGACGCCCGGGCCTGGTTCAACCGGGGCGTGGCCCAGGCGCGGCAGGGGCAGTACGCCGAGGCGGTCGCCTCCTACGAGGAGGTCCTGCGCATCGATCCCGCCGCCGAGGGCGCCAGGCGGAATCTGGCCGCCACGCGCGCCCGGGTCCGGACGCCGGCGCCGGCGAGCGCCGTGATGCTGCCGGCGGAGCGGGTGCCCGCGGGGCGCGTCCTCCCGCCGGCCGCCGCCGCGAACTGACGGCCGGTCAGGGCCCGTCGGGCGGATCGACGTGGAGCGTGCCGCCGTCGATGCGCCAGCGGAGTCCCAGGGGCTCGACGATCCGGTCGAGCAGCGTGTCGCGGTCGACGTTCTCCACCGAGAGGCGCACGATCTCGTCCGCGGCGATGCCGCGTCGGCGCAGGCCGTCGCGGTCGAGCCGCAGTTCCAGTTCGAGCCGGGCGGCGACCGTGGCCAGGAGCCGATCCAGCGGCGCGGCCACCTCGAGCGACCACGTGGGGGCCGCCCCGGGCCGTGCCGGGCCGCGCCGTGGAGCGGCCCGGGGCGCGTCCCACGCGCCGGCGGCCGCCACGAGTGCCGGGCCGTCGCCGGCCGCCTCCCCGGCGACGGGCACCACCGGCACGCGCAGGC
>CAISKG010000189.1 GCA_903885855.1 uncultured Planctomycetaceae bacterium | reverse complement strand
GCCCGCCCCGGTGCCGGCGCTGGTGCCGGCGCCCGTCGCGGCGGCCGCGGTGGCGCCGCCGCAGCCGACCCCCGTGCTCCCCTCGACCACCTCGATCCCGCCGGCCGCGCCGCTGCCGCCGCGCCCCGCCGCCGTGCCGTCGCTGGAGTTCGATCTCACCGGGCCGGGCGAATTGCCCGACGGCGGCGTCGGCGAGTTCTACGCCACGGTGCGCAACACCGGCACCGTCCCCTCCGGGCCGACGAAGCTCGAACTCGACTGGAACCCCGCCCTGACGGCGCTCCAGGCCTCCGACGGCTATGCGCTGGGGACGAATTCCGTCACCTGGACGATGCCCTCGATCGGCCCCGGGCAGCAGGAGCGGCGGCAGATCAATCTCCGCGGCCAGTGCGCGCCGGGCACGCCCGGCGGGCAGTCGACGCGGGCCTGCGTGAGCGGTCTGCTCTCGGAGGGGGTGGGGGGCCTGCGGCTGGTGGCGGAGTCGTGCACGTCGGTCCGCTCCTCCGCGCCGCTGCCGCGCACGCCGCGCGAGGCCGGGCTGCGGATCACGCTGGCCGACACCGCCGACCCGGTCCTGCCGGGCGGCGAGACGACGGTGGTCTGCACGGTGAGCAACGACGGCACGGCCCCCACCGGGCGCATCAAGGTGGTCCTCGAGATTCCCCAGGAGGCGCGGGTGGTGGGGGATCCCTCGCCGTCGCGCGTGGCGATCGAGGGACGCGTGCTGTCGTTCGACGGGATCGGGCCGATTCCGCCGGGGGGCAGGGTGCGCTGCGAGGCCTCCTACCGGCTGCCGGCCGGTTCCGGAGGGGCACGGGCCGTGACCCGGGCCACGCTCTCGGGCGACGGCCTCGACGGCCGCGCCGAAACCGACTGCACGACGACGTTCCTGGCGCCGTAGCAGGCTGGGGCCGCCCCGATCCGGCCCCGCTGCGGTGTCCCGCCCCCCGCCGCCGCGCGCGGTGCCGGCCCCCGGCCGCACGACCGCTGCCGTCCGCCCGGCCCCCGCCACCGCTTTCCCCCTCCCTTCCCGGTCGCCGCCCCCGCCCGGGCCGGTCGGGCGACGATGAGCAGGGGGGGCCCGCCGCGCCGCGCGGGCGCCCGGGACTCCCGCCGCGATGCTCGTGGTCTGTGCCAACTGGGGGATCGGTGACGGCTCGCTCCGCGAGGCGCCTTCCCCCGCGCGGATGGCGGCGTTCGTCGACGGCCTGCGCCGCGCGGCGGTGCTGGCAGGATGGCAGGAGCGCGGCCGATACGAGCCGATCCCGGCCGTCGACCTGCTGCTGGCGGGCGATACCTGCGACTGGTACGCCTCGCGGCACTGGCTCGAGGGGGGGCGTCCGTGGCGGCGCGACGCCGCGTCGCGCCGCGCCCGGGAGCGCGTGGTCACCGGGGCGCTGTTGGAGGCGCGGCGGGCGCTGCTGCCCCTCACGGCACTCGTGCGCGGCGGGCTCACGCTGCCCGGCGCGGACCGGCGCGGGAGGCCCGCGTTCGACGCGCCCGTCACGGTGCCGGTGCGGCTCGCGCTCCTGGAGGGGAATCTCGACGTCGGCCTCGCCGGCCCGCTGCGGGCGCTGGCGGCCGCGGCGCTCGAGCTGCCCGCGGCGATGCTCTGCGAGGCCGACGGGCTGGTGGTCGAGCACGGCCACGCCGGCGACGCGGCGTGGGCGACGGATGCCGAGGGGCCGCTGCTCGGGGCGAGTCTGCGGGTCGATCTCGTGGCGCGCTATCTGGCGTCGGCGGCCGTGGAGCGGCTCCCGCCGGTCTGGCGGCGCGGCCTCGTCGAGCGGCTCCTCGGCTCCGATCTGCTCGACTGCGACGCCCTGCGCCGCGGAGCCCGGGTGCCGCAGCTCGCCGCGGAGGCGCGGGGGCCGCTCGAGGAGGCGTGGCGGCGTGCGGTCGAGGGCTGGCGGCAGGCGGCCTGGAGCCAGGGGGTGGGGCG
>CAISKG010000188.1 GCA_903885855.1 uncultured Planctomycetaceae bacterium | reverse complement strand
CCGCGGCCGGCGGACACGGCCAGGTGGCGCGCGGCGCCGGCGGCGAGCCGATCGCCGGCATGGTGATGCTCCTCCTCCTCGGCGGCGGCGTCACCGCCGCCGGCACCTGGATGCTGCGCTCCCTGTGGCGCCGGCGTTATCGCGATTGCCCGGACTGCGACATCCCCATGATCCGCCTCGGCGAACTCGAGGACGACGCCCGTCTCGAGCCCGCCGAGAAGTGCGAGGAGCACGTGGGCAGCGCCGACTACCGGGTCTGGACCTGCCCGGCCTGCCCCGCCGCGGAGAAGGTGCGCTACGGGAGGTTCTTCACGCGCTACGCGAAGTGCCCGCGCTGCCGGGCGGTGACGAAGTCGACGACGGTCTCCCGGATCCGCTCCGCCACGACCTACCGGGAGGGCCTCGAGCGCATCGACGAGCGCTGCCTCCACTGCGGCTGGGAGAAGACCTCCGAGCGGGTGATCCCCAGGATTCCGGAGCCGTCCTCGATCGACTGGTCGGTCGGGTCGGGCTCGTCGGGCGGCGGCTTCTCCGGCGGCGGCTCGTCGGGCGGCGGCTTCTCCGGCGGCGGCTTCTCCGGCGGGGGCCATTCCTCGGGCGGCGGCGCCAGCGGCTCCTGGTGAGCCGTCCTGCCCCGGCGGCGACGCGCTGCGCGGAGGGGAGCGCCCCGCGGCGCCGCTGGTACCATGCGCCCCCGGACCGCCGCGGATCGGCCGCGGCCCCGCTCCCGCCCGGCGCTCGCCGCAGGACCGCCCGAATCATGCGTGGACAACGTCATCGCCGTCCTCGTGCCACCGCGGAGGGCCCGCCCGGAGCCCGCGTCGCCCCGGGAAGTCCGCGGCCGCGTGCCGCGTGCGGCCGCCTGCTTCGCCTCGCCGTCGTCGCGGCGCTCCTCGTGGCTCCCGCGACGGCCGCCGAGACCCGGCTGCTCGAGCGGTCGTTCACGCTCCCCGACGGCTACACCGTCGGCATCGCCGCCGCGCCGCCGCTGGTCGAGCGCCCCGTCACCATCGACTTCGACGAGCGCGGCCGCCTCTACGTCACCGAATCCAGCGGCACGAACATTCCCGTCGCCGAGCAGGCGAAGAACCCCACGCACCGCATCTTCCGCCTCGAGGACGGGGACGGCGACGGCGTCTTCGACCGGCGCACGGTCTACGCCGAGGGGCTCATGATGCCCGAGGGATCGATGTGGTACCGCGGCTCGCTGTACGTCGCCGCGCCCCCCGAGATCTGGAAGTTCACCGACGCCGACGACGACGGCGTGGCCGAGACGCGCGCGGTGTGGTTCGACGCCCGAACGCTCACCGGCTGCGCCAACGACCTCCACGGCCCCTACCTCGGCCGCGACGGCCGCATCTACTGGTGCAAGGGGGCCTTCGCCGAGCAGACCCACGATCTCCCCGGCCGCCCCGGCTGGACCACGCGCGCCAGCCACATCTTCCGGGCCCGCGACGACGCCTCCGGGATCGAGCCGGTGCTGACCGGCGGCATGGACAACCCCGTCGACGTGGTCTTCACCCCGGCGGGCGAGCGCATCCTCTCCTGCACCTTCCTCGTCCATCCCGGCGGCGGCCGGCGTGACGGCCTGATCCACGCCCTCTACGGCGGCGTCTACGGCAAGGACCACGGCGTCCTCGACGGCCACGAGCGCACCGGCCCCCTGCTACCGGCGCTCGAGCACCTCGGCCCCGCCGCCCCCTGCGGCCTCCACCTCCACTCCGGCCACGGCTTCGGCACCGATTCGGGCCTCGACCTCTTCACCTGCGCCTTCAACCTCCGCACCCTCTTCCGGCACGAGCTCCTGCCGCACGGCGCGACCTTCCGGGTGGAGACGGCGCCGTTCCTCCAGACCGACGACGTCGACTTCCATCCCACCGACGTCATCGAGGACGCCGACGGCTCGCTGCTCGTGGTCGACACCGGCGGCTGGTACAAGCTCTGCTGCCCGACGTCGCAGCTGGAGAAGCCGGCGGTCCTCGGGGCGATCTACCGCATCCGGCGCGACGGTGCGGCGGCCGCCGAAGACCCGCGCGGCATGGCACTGGCGTGGGACGCGATGGGGCCGGCCGCGCTGGCAACGCTCCTGGCCGACTCCCGGCCGGCGGTCGTCGCGAGGGCCACCGACCGCCTAGCCCTCCTTGGCGAGGCGGCCGTGCCCGATCTGGGCCGCCTGGCGACCGGGGCCGCGGATGCCGCCACGCGGCGCGGCGCCGTCTGGGCCCTGACGCGCATCGACGGCGCCGCCGCGCGCGACGCCGTGCGCCCGCTCCTCGGCGACGCCGACGCCACGGTCCGTCAGGCGGCCTGCCATTCCGCGGGCCTCCACCGCGACCGCGCCGCGCTCGACGCCCTCGCCAGGCTCGTGGCCGGCGACGGCGCGCCCGTGGCGCGCGCGGCCGCCGAGGCGCTCGGCCGCCTCGGCACAGATCGG
>CAISKG010000187.1 GCA_903885855.1 uncultured Planctomycetaceae bacterium | reverse complement strand
CTCTACGCACCCGAGTTCCGCCCGCGCCCCGACGCCGCGGGGCACCGCGCCGCCGCCGGCGTGTGGTCGCTGCGCACGCTCGCCGCGATCCGCGCCGCCCGCGCCGGCGCCCCCCCACCGCCCCGCTCCGGAGATCCCCGATGACGGCCGTCATGCCTCCCGACCTGGCCTCCCCGCGCACCGACGTGGAGCGCCTCGCCGCCCTCCGCGCCCGGCTCAACGACGTCCTCAAGGGGAAGCCGGCGATCGTCCACGATCTGCTCGTCTGCCTCCTCGCCCGCGGGCACGTGCTCCTCGAGGACCGGCCCGGGCTGGGGAAGACCACCCTCGCCAAGGCGCTGGCCGAGTCGCTGGCCGGCCGCTTCGCCCGCGTGCAGTGCACCCCCGACCTCCTCCCCAGCGACATCACCGGCTTCAACCTCTTCAACCAGAAGACGCGGGAGTTCGAGTTCCGGCCGGGGCCGGTGTTCTCCGACGTGCTCCTCGCCGACGAGATCAACCGCGCCACCCCCCGCACCCAGAGCGCGCTGCTCGAGGCGATGGCCGAGCGCCAGGTGACCGTCGACGCCGAGCGCTTCCCGCTGGCCGAGGCCTTCTTCGTGATCGCCACCCAGAATCCCCACGAGCAGCACGGCACCTACCCCCTCCCCGAGGCCCAGCTCGACCGCTTCGCGATGAGGCTCGAGATCGGCTATCCCGACGCCGACGACGAGCGCGCCATCCTCGCCGCCGCCGTGGCCGACGCGCGGCGCGGGGCGGGGCACGATCCCGCCCCGGTCCTCGACATCCCCACGCTGCACCGGCTCCAGACGGCCGTGGCCGCCACCGCCGTCGACCCGCGCGTGCAGGACTACCTCGTGCGCCTCGCGCGGGAGTCGCGGCACCGGGCGGAGATCGCCACCGGCGTCAGCCCGCGCGGCACGATCATCTGGCAGCGTGCCGCACAGGCCCGGGCCTTCCTCGACGGCCGGCCCTTCGTGACCCCCGTCGACATCCAGGAGGTGGCCCGGCCGGTGCTCGGGGTGCGCATCGGCCTGGAGGCCGCCGAGGCGAACGCCGCCATCGATCGGCTCCTCGCCGACGTGGAGGTGCCGGCATGACGCGTGCCGCCGCCCCGCTGCTCCCCCGCGCCCTGGCGGTCGTGGCGCTCCTCCTGGCCGCCGGCTGCGCCGCGCCGACGGCCGAGCACGAGGAGGGCTCGCACGCCCTCCCCCCGCACCATCCCGGCGACTTCCGCCGCGCCGTCGACGCAATCGAGCGCCGCGGCGCCGCGCTCCTCGCCGGCCGGGCCGACGCCGCCGCCCGGGCCGAGTTCGCCGACATCGCCCGCTGGCTCCCCGAACTGGCCGCCGACACCGAGCTCGGCCGCGGCGACTGGGAACGCGTGGCGGCCGTGGAGCGCGCGCTCGAGGGATTCCCCGCCGGCGACGCCGCCGCGGCGCTCGAACGCGGGGTGGCGACGCTGCGCGGCGTGGCCGCGGCGCTGCCGCCGGAGCCGGCCGCGGCCCACGACGGGGAGGCGACGCCATGAACGCGGTGCTGTGGGGGATGCTGTTGCGGATTCTCCAGGCCTTCCTCCAGGGGGCCCCGTTCATCTTCACCGGCCTGTGCATCGCCGGGCTCCTCGACCGGCTCATGGGGCACGCCGCCACGCGGCGGATGTTCGGGTCGAATTCGCTGGTCTCGCTGGCGCAGTCGTGGCTCATCGGGATGCTCCTCCCCGGCTGCTCGCTGGGGGTGATCCCGATCTGCCGCAAGCTGCGCTCGAGCGGCATCTCCGTGGGCACGATCTTCGCCT
>CAISKG010000186.1 GCA_903885855.1 uncultured Planctomycetaceae bacterium | reverse complement strand
GGGGCTCGTCGGGGCCCCGGGAGCCGGCGGCGGCGGGATGACCGGGGGCGGCGCCGCCGGGTCGATCGCCAGCGCCCGCGGCGCCAACTGGGCCAGCCTCGCCACGCGCGACCGCCCGGTGCCCCTCACGCGCCCCATCCACGTCGAGTGCGCGCTCGACGAGTTCCGCCTCCTCGACGACACCGGCCGGCGCGTCGAGCGGCGCGTGCCGATCGCCGGCGACACGGCCCTGGCCATCGATCCCTTCGTCGGCGCGCTGCACGCCCGGGTGCGCGGCTGGGGGATCGCGGGCGAGCGCATGTACTGGCGGCCGGAGCTCGTGCTCTCGGCCACCGTCGACGGGGAGTCGCGCCGCGACGACCTCGAGCGCCTCCTCGCCGACAGCGGCATCGACGTCCGCCCCCGGGCGGGCGCGGAGGAGGTCAAGGCGCTGCCGCCGGTGCAGCGTGCCAGCTACGAGCGGCCCGTGCGCTGACCCGTGGGGCCCGACGGGCCCCGCTCCCGCCCCCTCCCCGATCGCAGCGATTCCCGCCTCCCGCGAGCCCGGCCCATGGCACGACCGAAACCGGAAGATCTCTCCTCCGCCGGCCAGGATTCGTTCCTCGACGTGGTGACCAACATCGTCGGCATCCTCATCATCCTCGTGATGGTGGTGGGGGGGCGGATCGGCCAGATGGGTCTCACCACCGCCGCGCAGAGCTCGGCTCGCGGCGCGGAGCTGGAGGCGGAGCTCGCCCGCCTCGAGGCCGAGCTGGCCACCGCGGAGGGGGAGATCGGCGCCCTGGCGATGCAGGGGCGGTCGATCGCGGTGGAGACCGGCGCGGCCACGGAGGCGCATGTCCGCCTGGCGACGGCGGCGGCCGCCGTGCGGCTCGAGGTGGAGGAGCGGAAGCGTGCCGTCGACGCCACGGTGGCACGCGCGGCGGAGTCGGCGGCCCGGAAGACGGAGCTCGAGGCGGCGCTGGCCAAGTGCGCGCTCGAGCTCGACGGCATCGCCCATCTTCCCGCCACCACGAAGGAGGTTCTCGCCTACCCGACGCCGATCGGCCGCACGGTGACCGGCGACGAGATCCACTTCCGCCTCGACAAGGGGCGCATCGCCTACATCCCCCTCACCGAGCTCTTCGAGCAGGCCAAGGCCCAGACGCAGCGCCGCGGCGGGTCGCTCGCCACCATGGCCAACCGCATCGAGACCGTCGGGCCGGTGCAGGGCTTCTCGCTCGACTACGTGATCGAGGCGAAGGTCGACCAGGCGCGCGGGCAGGTGCTGATCCGGTCGCGGGAGTGGGTGGTGCGGCCGATGGCGGAGATGCTCGGCGAGACGGCCGACGAGGCGCTCGCCCCGGGCTCGCGCTTCGCGCGTGTGCTCGCCAACGTCACGCCCGAGACGACCGTCACGCTCTGGTGCTATCCCGACAGCTTCGAGACCTTCCGCCGTGTGCGCGAGGAGCTGCACCGCCTCGGCCTCCCCGCCGCCGGCCGCCCGCTGCCCGACGGCGCCCCGATCGGCGGCTCCGCCGACGGGAGCAAGTCGGTGGTGCAGTAGCGGCCGACCGGGCGCGATGCGGGTTCGTGGCCGATGCGTGGCCACCGCCGGTCGAGCCGAGGCCCGCGCGTCGCCGGCGGGATCCGGTCGTGGCGCGGACGTCGCTCGCCGTCGTCGCGATGACACCGGACGCCGGACGGCGCCCGCCGTGCCCGTCGCGTTGTTGGCGCTGCGGAATTCGGGTACCGTCACGGCGACCGAGTTCCGATCCTGACCGTTCGGCGCCCGGGCGCCGCGGATCGTGTCCGATGCCATCGACGGGAGAGCGTCATGTCCAGCGATTCCCCATCCACCGCCCCGTCGGCGGGCCCCGCGCCCACCGCGCCGCCGCGGCGCGTCAGCGCCGGCGACCGGCGACGGACGGCCGTGCTCCGCACGGTCATCGAGCCGGGGGGAGTGGGGGTCGAGTGCGGCGTCTTCAAGGGGGAGTTCTCCGGGGCGCTGCTCGAGGATCTCGCGCCGCGGACGCTCTACCTGATGGATCCCTGGTATCTCCTGACACGGGAATGGCATTGGGGCGAGGGCGACCGGAGCACGATCTCGGCGCTGTGCCACATCCTCCGGGCCTTTGAGGAGGAGCTGGTGTCCGGTCGCGTCAAACTGCGGATCGGCGACGACCTCGAGTCGCTCGCGCAGCTGCCCGACGGGCACCTCGATTGGGCCTACGTCGATTCCACCCACCTCTATGCGCCCACGGTGAAGGAGCTCGCCGTCCTGCGTCGCAAGGTCATGCCGGGGGGCATCGTGGCAGGGCATGACTGGCAGCCCGACCCATCCCACCGGCATCACGGCGTCTGCAAGGCGGTGCGCGAGGCGGTGGACCGGGGTGAGTTCGCCATGCTGCTCGTCGACGAGCCCACCATCCAGTGGGCGGTCCGCGTGCCGGGGTGAGGCCACCGCGCCGCCCGGGAACCTCACTGCCCCGTCGCCGTGTCGATGCCCGCGGCGGCCGCCGCGCAGAGGCGGTCGATCTCGTCGAGGGTGATCGACAGCGGCGGCCAGAGGACGACCACGTCGCCCAGCGGCCGCAGGAGCGCGCCGTGGGCCCGCGCGGCGCGGCAGGCCCGCATCCCGCGCTGCTCCTGCCAGGGGAAGGCACGCCGGGGGCTCTTCTGCGCCGCCAGCTCGATGCCCGCCACCAGGCCCAGCTGCCGCACCTCGGCCACGTGCGGATGCCCCGCGAGCCCGGAGACGCCGGCCGCGAGACGCTCGATCTTCGCCGGCAGCCCCTCGAGCACCCGCTCCTCGCGGAAGACGTCGAGCGAGGCGAGCCCCACCGCCGCCCCGAGCGGGTTGCCGCCGTAGGTGTGGCCGTGGAAGAAGGTGCGGCGCGACGCGTGGGGGCCGAGGAAGGCTCTCCACACCGCGGCGGTGGTGAGCGTGGCCGCCATCGGCAGGTACCCGGCCGAGAGCCCCTTGGCCAGGCAGAGAAAGTCGGGGGCGACCTCCTCGCGCTGGCAGGCGAACATCGTGCCGGTGCGGCCGAAGCCGGTGGCCACCTCGTCGAGGACGAGGAGCACGCCGTGGCGGCGCGTGATCTCGCGCACGCCGGCCAGGTAGCCGGGCGGGTGGAGCCAGATCCCCGCCGCCGCCTGGAGCACGGGCTCCATCACCATCGCCGCCACCTTCCCCGCATGGGCCTCGAGGACCCGCTCCAACGCCGCGAGCGACTCGCCGAGCGCCGGCGCCGGCCGGCCGGTCGACGGACAGGCGCCCCCCGGGCTCGGCAGCCGGATCGGCTCGAACGTCAGCGGGGCGAAGACGGAGGTGAAGCGGTCGACGCCGCCGACGGCGACGGCGCCGAGGGTGTCGCCGTGGTAGGCCTCGCCGATGGCCACGAACTTCGTCCGCCCCTCGCGCGGCGGGTCGGCCTGGAGCCAGTACTGGAAGGCGATCTTCAGGGCGGCCTCGACGGCGCTCGAGCCGTCGCCGCTGAAAAACACCTTCTCGAGGCCCGCCGGGGCGACCTCCACGAGCCTCCGGGCGAACTCCACCGTCGTGGGATTGGAGAGGCCGAGGTTGGTGGTGTGGCAGATCTTCGCCGCCTGGGCGGCCAGCGCCGCGTCGAGCCGGGGATGCGCGTGGCCGTGGATCGCGCACCACATGCTCGCCGAGCCGTCGAGGTAGCGGCGCCCGTCGACGTCGACGAGCCAGGCCCCCTCGCCGCGCTCGACGAGGAGCGGCTCGTACTCCTGCATCTGCGTGAAGGCGTGCCAGACGTGCTCCCGGTCCCAGGCGGCGAGCGTGGCGGCGTCGGGGCGCGGCGTCGGTGGGAGGGCGGGCGGATCTGGCTTCATGGCGACGAGGGGCTCCGGACGGTCATGCGCGGAATCCGGTGCGCACGGCCGCCGATCCTCCCATGATCGCGGAGGGCGGACTGGCGCGAATGGGCGGGATCGGCGACGTCGACACGTGACCGCCGCGGAGCATTGTATCCCTGTGGGGAGCGCCCCCCGGCACGCGGACGCCGCCGTCGCCGCCGTCATCCGGCCGGCGCGGGGATCGTCACCGGCGTGCCGACCGCCGCCGTGAGCCGGTCGCCCGCGTTCCCCTCCACCACCGCCACCTCGAGCGCGTCCTGCGAGCCGACGAGCGCCACCAGGCTCCCCGGCGGCGCCTCGCCGTAGGTGCGCACCACCCGCTCGACGGCGCGGTCCCCCACGAGGATCCTCCCGGCGGCCAGCAGCCGTGGCAGGAACGCCGCCGGGAGATCGGTGACGAGGTTGCCGAAGGCGTCGACGTGCACCACCTCCCCGCGGACCGCGCCGTCGTCGGCGACGTGGGGGTCGGGCCACTCCAGCAGCACCGGCTCGAGCCCCGGGCCCGCCGCGGGAGCGCCGGCGATCCCCCCCTGCCCCGCCCCGCCGGCGGCCGCGTCGAGGAGCGCGGCGGCGTAGGGCGCGATCACGTCGCGGCCGTGGAAGGTGGCCGCCGCGCCGGCCGGCACGGCGATCTCGCGCGCCCAGGCCAGGCCGCCGCGACGGATGGCGAGCGTGAGGAGGCCATTGTCGGGGGCGAGGTAGTCGTGGTCGCCGATGCGGGCGTGGAGCAGGCGGCGCGACGTGCCCACCCCCGGATCGACGACCACGGCGTGGATCGCCCCGGGGGGAAAGGCGGGGCAGGCCCGCCCCACGAACCACGCCGCCGCGCGGGGATCGTGCGGCGCGAGATCGTGGGCGATGTCGACGATCGTGGGGGGCGCGGCGGCCCGGAGGAGCGCCCCCTTGAGCTGTGCCACGTAGACGCTCCCCGCGCCGAAGTCGGTGGTGAGCGTGACGACGCGGGGCATGCGCGGCCCCTCACATCGCCCGGATGAGGGCCAGGCAGGTCTCGCGGACCTTGGCCGGGTTGACGTTGGGGTTCTTCTTGCGCGCCTGGCCGATGAGGCCGGCGGCCGCCTGCTCCTTCCCCCCCTGCACGTCGGCCACGATCTTCGGGTTGGCGGCGAGCAGGTCGCGGCACAGGGCCACGAGTTCCTCCTCGGAGACCGCCGCGATCCCCATCGAGGCCACCACGTCGGCCACCCCCCGGCCGCTGGCGAGCACCTCGGCGAAGATCTCGCGGCCGCGGCTGGTGTCGAAATCCCCCTTGGCGATCCGGCCGATGATGTCGGCCACCGCGGCCGGCCGGACGGGGAACTCGGCGATCGTGCCGCCGCGCTCGTTGAGCGTGCGGAGGACGTCCTGCTGCATCCAGTTGCTCGCCACCTTGCCGTCGCCGGCGAGCCCGGCGAGCTCCTCGTACCAGGCGACGAGCTCGCTGCCCTGGTTGACCAGGACGTCGGCGTCGTAGGCCGAGATCCCCCACGTCTCCGCGAGCCGGAGGCGCAGCGCCGCCGGCCGCGGCCCCATCGTGGCGCGGATCCCCGCCAGGCGGGCCTCGTCGACGGTCACGGGCACCAGATCGGGCTCGGGGAAGTAGCGGTAATCGCTCGACTCCTCCTTGTGCCGCTGGGCACGCGTCACGCCGGCGGCGTCGTCCCAGCCGCGCGTCTGCTTGGGGACGCGGCCCATCTCGGCGCCGCTGGTGCGCCATTCGTCCTCCTGCCGGGCGGCCTCGTAGGCGATGGCCCGCTCCACGGCGCGGAAGCTGTTGAGATTCTTGATCTCCACGATCGGCGTCTTGGCGACGCGCCCCTCGACGGGGATGTGGAGGTTGACGTTGGCGTCGACGCGGAGGCTCCCCTCCTGCATGTTGCAGTCGCTGACCCCCAGCCACACCAGCAACAGCCGCAGCTCGCCGAGCCAGGCGCGGGCCTCCTGGGGGGAGCGGAGGTCGGGCTGCGTGACGATCTCGCACAGCGGCGTGCCGGCGCGGTTCAAGTCGATGCGGCTGTCGCCGGTGCCCGCCGCCTCGTCGTGCATGCTCTTGCCGGCGTCCTCCTCGAGGTGGACGCGGATGATCCCCACCTTGCGCGCGAACGCCCCCTTGGGATCGGCCACCTCGAGGGTGCCGTCGGACGAGAAGGGGAGGTCGTACTGCGAGATCTGGTAGCCCTTGGGGAGGTCGGGATAGAAGTAGTTCTTCCGGTCCCACTTCGTGAACGGCGCGATCCGGCAGTCGAGGGCCAAGGCCGCGCGCACGGCCAGATCGAAGGCCCGGCGGTTCATCACCGGCAGCGATCCGGGCAGACCGAGGCACACCGGGCAGACCTGCGTGTTGGGCGGGGCCCCGAAGCGGGTTGAGCAGCCGCAGAACAGCTTCGTCTCGGTGAGGAGCTGAACGTGCACCTCGAGGCCGATGACGGTCGTGGCGGTGGTGGGGGAGGCGGTCACGGGGACGCTCGGGGGGAGGGCCGGGAAGGGGCGGGAGGTCGGTCAGGCCCCCTTCGCGGCCAGGGGGGCGCGGCGCAGGTGCCAGTCGGTGAGGTGCTGGTAGCGGTCGGCGGCGCGGAGGAGGAGCGGCTCGGCCAGCGCCGGCGACTGGAGCTGGAAGCCGATCGGCAGGCCCGATTTCGTGAAGCCGCAGGGGAAGGAGATCCCCCCGACGCCGGCGAGGTTCGTGCAGACGGTGTACAGGTCGAGGAGGTACATCGAGAGCGGGTCGTCGGTCTTCTCGCCGAGGCGGAAGGCCGCCGTGGCCGAGACCGGGCCGCCGATGAGGTCGACCTTGGCGAAGGCGTCGAGGTAGTCCTGACGGATGAGCCGCCGCACCCGCAGCGCCTTGGCGTAGTAGGCGTCATAGTAGCCGGCGGAGAGGGCGTAGGTGCCGAGCATGATGCGGCGTTTGACCTCGGGCCCGAAGCCCTCGGCCCGGCTGCGGCAGTACATCTCCACGAGCGCCGACTCGTAGCCCGTGGCGCCGCGGCCGGGCTCGGCCCGGTGGCCCCTTCCGGGCTCGGCCCGGTGGCCATAGTGCGCTCCGTCGTACCGCGCCAGATTGCTCGACGCCTCGCACGGCGCCACCAGGTAGTAGCAGGCGACGCCGGCGTCGGCGTGCGGCATGTCGATGTCGTGGATCGTGGCCCCGGCGGCGCGGAAGGCGGCGAAGGCCTCCTCCACCGCGTGCGCCACCTCCGGATCGATCCCCGCCCCGAAGTGCGCCGGCACGCGGCCGATGCGCACCCCCTCGAGCGATCCCTCGAGGGAGCGCGTGTAGGGGGGCACCGGCTCGGCGAGCGACGTGGCGTCGCCGGGGTCGTGGCCGGCGATCGTCTCGAGCACGAGGGCACAGTCGGCGGCCGAGCGCGCCATCGGCCCGATCTGGTCGAGGCTCGACGCGAAGGCCACCAGGCCGCGCCGGCTGACGCGCCCGTAGGTCGGCTTGAGGCCGGTGATCCCGCACAGCCCCGCCGGCTGGCGGATCGAGCCGCCGGTGTCGGAGCCGATCGCCACGGGGGCCATGTCCGCGGCGACGGAGGCCGCCGAGCCGCCGCTCGAGCCGCCGGGGCCCGCTCCAGATCCCAGGGGTTGTGCACCGGGCCGAAGGCGGAGTTCTCGTTGGAGGCCCCCATCGCGAACTCGTCCATGTTCGTCTTGCCGACGATCACGGCGTCGGCGGCGCGGAGCCGGGCCACCACCTCCGCGTCGTAGGGGGGGCGGTAGCCGGCGAGCATCTTGGAGGCGCAGGTCGTCGGCTGGTCGGCGGTGCAGAGGGCGTCCTTCACCGCCACGGGCAGGCCGGCGAGGGGGCCGAGGGCGCCGCCCGAACGGCGCTTGGCGTCGATCGCCGCCGCGGTGCGCAGCGCCCCCTCGCGGTCGACCGCGAGGAACGCGTTGACGCGCCCGTCGAGGCGGGCGATCCGGTCGAGGAAGGCCTCGGTGCAGCGCGTCGCCGTCAGATCCCCCTGCCGGACGGCGTTGACGAGATCGACGGCGGACAGGTCGTGCGGTTGCATGGCGCGTGTCGATCGGGCGGGCGGGCGGCGGGCCGGGGATCAGGCGGCGCCCGATTCGCCCAGCACCGCCGGGACGAGGAAGCACTCGCCGTCCTGGGCGGGAGCGGAGCGCAGGGCGGCCTCGCGGTCGAGCGACGGTCGGACGACGTCGTCCCGGAAGACGTTCTGCGTGTCGAGCGGATGGGCCAGCGGCTCCACGGCCGCCGTGTCGATCGCCTCGAGCTGCCCGACGAAGCCGACGATCGAGGAGAGCTCGCGCGTCATCGTGACGAGCTCCTCCTCGGAGAGGGCGAGGCGGGCGAGCAGGGCCACCTTCGCCACGTCGGAGGGGGAGAGTGCCATCGGTCGGTCCTCGGGCGCGGGGCTGCGGCGGGCCGACCGCAGCCGCGGGCGGGGCCGGCGGCGCGGACGGCGTGCGGGGCGCGGGGGGCGATCAGGGGCGGGC
>CAISKG010000185.1 GCA_903885855.1 uncultured Planctomycetaceae bacterium | reverse complement strand
GCGATCCGACATGTGATCGGATTCTACTTCATCGGCCGCCCCGGCACACGCACCGGGCCATGACGCCGGGCGGCGGGTCGCCGGCCGCGCCGGGCCCGGCGGTCAGCCGCCCGGGCGGGCCCGCAGGCCGGCCAGGGTCTGGATGCCCTTGGCGAGACGGTCCTCCATCTCGGCCAGCTGCGCCCGCTCCTTCTCCACCACGGCGGCCGGGGCCTTGGCGGCGAACGAGCCCCCCTCGAGCTTGGCCCGCTTGGCGGCCACGAGCCCGGCGAGTTTCTCGTTCTCCTTCTCGAGCCGGGCCGCCTCGGCGGCCACGTCGATGAGGTCGGCCAGGTCGACCATCACGTCCACCCCGGCGACGGTGGCGGTGGCGGCCCCGGGGGCGCCGGCCGCGTCGGGGGCGAGGCCGCGGATCGTGACGGCGGTCATCGCCTCGATCGCGCCGCGCATCGGCTCGAGCAGCCCCGCGGTGGCCGCCGGGGCGCGGAGCACCACCGGCACCTCCTTCCGCGGCGGCACGTTCTGCCGCGAGCGGATCTCCCGGATCGCGCCGATCACGTCGAGGAAGACGCGGAAGCGCTCCTCGGTGACCGGGTCGATCCAGTCGGCCGGCGGCTGGGGCCAGCGGGCCACCATGATCGAGTCGGCGGGGGCCTGGCCGCCGTCCCAGGGGAGGCGGCGGCCGGGGGCCACCTCGCGGAGGTGCTGCCAGATCTCCTCGGTGACGAAGGGCATGAGGGGATGGAGGAGGCGGAGGATCGTGTCGAGGCCGAGGAGCAGCATGGCCTGGGCCCGGTCGCGGGCCGCGGGATCGGCGAGGCGGGCCTTGCAGAGCTCGAGATAGGCGCTGCAGAACTCGTCCCACGCGAAGGCGTAGAGGGTGCCGGCAGCCTCGGCGAAGCGGGAGCCGTCGGTGGCGGCGTTCACGCTCCGCGTCACGCTCGCCAGCCGGCTCTCGAGCCAGCGGTCCTCGAGCGCTGCGGCCGCCCCGGCCCCGCGGGCCTGGGCCAGCAGATCGCCCGCCTGGAAGCCCTCGAGGTTCATGAGGACGAAGCGGGTGGCGTTCCAGAGCTTGTTGGAGAAATTGCGGCCGGCCTCGAAGCGCTCCGAGAGGGCGGGGCCGCGCGGCAGGGCGAGGTCGGCCTCGTCCTTGGCCCACTGCGTGCGGAAGGGCTGGCGGCACTTGGGGCATTCGATGCGCCGCAGCATCCGGTTGGCCGTGGTCTGCTCGAGCCGCGCCTCGCACGACGGGCACTGGAATTCGACCGGCATCCGCACGTCCTGCGTCTCGGTGGCCAGGCTCGCCATCCCGAAGCGCAGGGCGTCGGCGCCGAGGGCGTCGATGACGTCGAGGGGATCGACGCCGTTGCCCTTGCTCTTGCTCATCGTCTCGCCGTAGCGGTCGAGGATCTTGGGATGGATCGACACCTCCCGGAAAGGCAGCTTCCCGGTGTCGAAGATCCCCATGATCACCATCCGCGCCACCCACAGCGTGAGGATGTCGCGGCTGGTGACGAGCGCCGTGCCGGGGTAGAAGCAGGCGAGTTCGGGGGTGGCGGCGGGCCAGCCGAGCGTGGAATGGGGCCACAAGGCCGAGGAGAACCAGGTGTCGAGGACGTCGGGATCCTGCGCGAGCGGCCGGCCGTCGATCGCCTCGATGCCGAGCGATTCGGCCGAGGTGCAGATGAAGAATCCCCCCGCGTCGTCGGGCTGCCAGGCCACGTCGTCGCGGCCGGCGAAGGCGCGCCCGAGGGCCGCCTCCTCCACCCCCTCCACGTGCCAGATCGGGATCCGGTGGCCCCACCACAATTGCCGGCTCACCGGCCAGTCGCGCTTCTCGGAGAGCCAGTCGAGGTAGCTCTTGGCGTAGCGCTCCGGAACGATCTTCAGTTGGCCGCTGCGCACCGCCTCGAGGGCCGGCTCGGCCAGTTCGTCCATGCGGATGAACCACTGATCGGCGAGGAACGGCTCGATCGGCGTCTTGGAGCGGTCGGAGTGGGCCAGCTCGATGAGCCGGTCCTCCACCTGCACGAGCGCGCCGGCGGCCTCGAGATCGGCCACGACCTTCGTGCGGGCCTTGGGGATCGTGAGGCCGGCGTAGGGGCCGGCGGCGTCGTTCAGGCGGCCGTCGGGCAGGAGGATGTTGAGCATGGGGAGGCCGCGCCGCTTGGCGACCTCGTGGTCGTTGACGTCGTGGGCGGGCGTGATCTTCACGCAGCCGCTCCCCATCTCCGGCTTGGCCCATTCGTCGGCCACCAGGGGAATCTCCCGGCCGACGAGCGGCAGCCGCACGCGCCGCCCCGCCGCCGCCATGGCCGCGAGCGCCTCGAGGCCCGGGAGCAGGTCGCGCCGTCGGGCCGCCAGGCTCTCGAGCTCCGCGTCGAGGGCCGGCCGTTCCCTGGCCGCGGCAGCGTCGCGCTTGGCCACGAGCGCCGCCTCGGCGGCGTCCAGGGCCCGCGCGGGCTCGGGGTGCACCGCCACGGCCGTGTCGCCCAGGAGCGTCTCGGGGCGCGTGGTGGCCACGACCACGCTCGCGGGCTCCCCCGGCCGCGGATCGACGACGTCGTAGCGGATGTGCCAGAAGTGCCCCTTGACCTCCTCGTGGAAGACCTCGTCGTCGCTGACGGCCGTCTGGAGGAAGGTGTCCCAGTTCACCAGGCGCTTGCCGCGGCGCACGAGCCGCCGGCGGAAGAGGCCCAAAAAGGCCGTCCGCACGGCCAACGCGCACGTGTCGTCGAGGGTGAAGCGGGTGCGGTCCCAGTCGCAGCTGGCGCCCAGGTCGCGGAGCTGGCCGAGGATCTGCCGCTCGTACTGCTCCTTCCAGGCCCAGATCCGCGCCACGAGCTTCTCGCGGCCGAGGTCGTGGCGCGAGAGCCGCTCCTCCTCGAGGAGCCGCTTCTCCACCACCGCCTGCGTGGCGATGCCGGCGTGGTCGGTGCCGGGCATCCAGAGCGTGCGGTGGCCCTGCATCCGCCGCGTGCGGACGAGCACGTCCTGGAGGGTGTTGTTGAGGGCGTGGCCGAGGTGGAGCGCGCCGGTGACGTTCGGCGGCGGGATCACGATCGAGAACACGGGCACGCGCCCCTGCTCCTCGGCCGTGAGCGGCTCGGCGTGCCAGAGGCGGCCGGCGTCCCACAGAAGGCGGCAGCGGGCCTGGGCGGCGCGGTGGTCGTAGTGCTTGGGCAGTTCGGGCATGGGCCAGCGGGGGCTCGGGCGGAGCGGGGAAGGGCGGTGGGCCGAAAAAAGCCGTGGAACGAAGGCCCCGCGCGCCGATCCCAGGGGGCTCGTCGGGAGCGGCAACAGCGAGGCGTTCCGTGCGCAGGCCGTCGCGGCGGGCGGCAGCCGCGCAACTGTAGCGGAAACCCGCGACCGTCAGCCAGCATGCGTCCCCCTCGCCCCAGGGGATCGATCGATTCCGCGCGCCGCGGCCCCGCCGGCCGCAGCCGGAGTCCTTCCAAGGCATC
>CAISKG010000184.1 GCA_903885855.1 uncultured Planctomycetaceae bacterium | reverse complement strand
GGGGAGTTTCTCGGCAAGACCGTGCAGGTCATCCCCCACATCACCAACGAGATCAAGCAGAAGATCGTCGACCTCGCCGGCCCCGGCACCGACGTCGTGATCACCGAGATCGGCGGCACGGTGGGCGACATCGAGAGCCTCCCCTTCCTGGAGGCGATCCGGCAGATCCCGCTCCAGGTGGGGCGCGAGAACTGCATGTTCATCCACCTCACGCTCGTCCCCTACCTCAAGGCCGCCGGCGAGCTGAAGACCAAGCCCACGCAGCATTCGGTGGGGATCCTCCGCCAGATCGGCATCCAGCCCGACGTCCTCGTCTGCCGCACCGAGCGCGGCCTCGACGTCTCCGACCGGGAGAAGATCGCGCTGTTTTGCAACGTGCCGCTGGAGGCCGTCATCGAGGAGCGCGACAAGGATTTCTCGATCTACGAGGTGCCGCTGTCGCTGCAGTCCAACCGCATCGACGACATCGTCCTGCGCCGCTTCGCCATGCAGGCGCCGCCGGCCGACCTCGATCCCTGGCACGAGATCCTCCACCGGCTGCGCAATCCGGAGCACGAGGTGTCGATCGCGCTGGTGGGCAAGTACGCCGAGCACCGCGACGCCTACAAGAGCATCTACGAGGCCCTCGACCACGGCGGCATCGCCTGCCGCACGCAGGTGCGCGTGCAGCCGATCAAGAGCGAGGACATCGAGCGCGAGGGGGCGGAGCGGCTGCTGGCCGGCTTCGACGGGCTCCTCGTGCCGGGTGGATTCGGCGAGCGCGGCATCGAGGGGAAGGTGGAGGCGATCGGCTACGCCCGCCAGCGCCGGCTTCCCTTCCTGGGGATCTGCCTGGGGATGCAGTGCGCCGTGATCGACGCGGCGCGGAATCTGGCCGGTCTCGCCGGCGCCCACTCGACCGAGTTCGCCCGCAACACCCCCCATCCGGTCATCTGCCTGATGAAGGAGCAGGAGGGGATCGAGGCCAAGGGGGGGACGATGCGCCTCGGGGCGCAGCCCGCGCAGCTCGCCGAGGGCACCCGCGCCGCCGCCGCCTACGGGGCCACGCGGATCTCCGAGCGCCACCGCCACCGCTACGAGTTCAACGAGCGCTACCGGCGCCGGCTCGAGGAGGCGGGGATGGTGATCGCCGGCACGAGCCCCGACGGTTCGCTCGTGGAGATCGTGGAGCTGGCCGATCACCCGTGGTTCGTGGCGGTGCAGTTCCATCCGGAATTCAAGAGCAAGCCGACGGCGCCGCATCCGCTGTTCGCGGGCCTCGTCGCCGCCGCCGTGGAGCGCCACGCCGGCAGCGCCTGGGCCACGGGCGGCACCTGACCGGCCCCTTCCCATCGCGGAGCGACCCATGAGCGACGATGACCGTCCGCCGACCGACGATGCCGGCCGCGGCGAGGTGCTGGACGCCGGGGCGATGCCCGGCGGGGCGCCCCCCGCGACCTTCGAGTTCCTCGTCCACACCCTCTTCACGCAGGCGCTGTTGGCGCTGGGGCGGCTTCCCAATCCGATCACGAAGCAGACGGTGAAGAACCTGGCCACGGCCAGGCACTTCGTCGACATGCTGGCGCTGGTGGAGGAGAAGACGAAGGGCAATCTCGACCGCGACGAGCGCCGGCTCCTCGACGAGGTGCAGCACCAGCTGCGCGTGCTCGTCCTGGAGGAGACCGGCAGCGATCCTGGGAAGGCAGGGCGGTCGTGATGCGACGCGCGGCATCGATGGCGGCGCCGGTGTTGGTGGCTCTGGCGCCCGTGGCTTTGGCGCTCACTTCCGCGGCCCGGGCCGAGGTCGTGCTCGAGCGCGGCGAGGGGCGCGTGACGGTGTCGATCGACGGCGCCCCCTTCACGGAATACCGCCACGCCGGCCACGACAAGCCGATCCTCTGGCCGCTCCGCGCGCCGTCGGGGGTGACGCTCACCCGTGCCTGGCCGGTGGAGAAGGGAGTTGAGGGGGAGCCGCAGGACCATCCCCACCACGAGTCGCTGTGGTTCACGCACGGCGCCGTCGGCGGGCACGACTTCTGGGCGCCGCGGGCCCACGGCGCCGGCCCCGACGGGCCGGTGCCGCGTGTGGAGCACGAGCGCATCGAGCGCTGCGAAGGGGGGGCGACCGGAATCCTCGAGACGACCGCCCGCTGGGTCGATCCCGACGGCAAGCCGCTCCTCGCCGAGCGGCGCCGGATGGAATTCGCGGGCGACGCCGCGGCGCGCACGATCGACGTCACCCTCGAGCTTTCGGCGCTCGCCGGGCCGGTGACCTTCGGCGACACGAAAGAGGGGACGTTCGCGCTGCGTGTCCGGCCGGAGTTGCAGCCGAAGGACACCAACGGCTCCCGTGGCGCCGCGGGGCGGCTGGTCAACTCCGAGGGGCTCGTCGACGGCGCCGCCTGGGGGAAGCGCGCCCGGTGGGTGGACTACTCCGGGACGGTGGAGGGGAAGCCGCGGGGGATCGCCGTCTTCGACCATCCCACGAACCTTCGCCATCCCACCTGGTGGCACGCCCGCGAGTACGGGCTCTTCGCCGCCAATCCCTTCGGGATCCACGATTTCACCGGCGGACAGGCCGGGGAGGGGGATCACGTCGTGCCCGAGGGGGGCACGCTCGTCCTCCGCTACCTCGTCGTCTTCCACGAGGGGGATGCCGAGGCGGCCGGGATCGAGGGGCGCTACCGCGCTTGGGCGGGGGGCGGTGGCGAATGAGCGCACGCATCCTCGACGGGAAGGCGCTGGCCGGCAGGATCGAGGACTCGATCCGCGCGGAGGCCGCGTCGTTTTCCAGGGTGGCGGGGCGGCCGCCGCGGCTGGTGGTGGTGCTCGTGGGCGACGTGGCCGCGAGCGCCTCCTACGTGAAGAGCAAGGCCGCCGCGGCGGCGCGGGTGGGGATCGACGCCGAGGTGGTGCGCGTGCCGGCCTCCGCCGACACTCAGACGCTCGTGGAGCTCGTAAGGGCGCTCGCGCGCGAGGAGCAGGGGAGCGTCGACGGGATCCTCGTGCAGCTTCCGCTTCCGGCGCACGTCGACACCCAAGCCGTGCTCGACAGCGTGCCCGCCGACCGCGACGTGGACGGCTTCCACCCGGAGAACGCGGGCCTGCTGTCGCAGGGGCGGCCGCGTTTCGTGCCCTGCACCGCGGCGGGGGTGCAACGGATGCTCGTGGACGCCGGCATCGCGACGGCCGGCCGCGAGGCGGTGATCATCGGCCGCAGCGACATCGTCGGCAAGCCGCTGGCGCTGCTGCTTTCGGGGCGCGGGGAGGGGGGCGATGCCACCGTGACCCTCTGCCACAGCCGCTCCGACGACCTCGCCGCGATCTGTCGCCGGGCCGACATCCTCGTCGCCGCCGTCGGCAAGCCGGGGCTGGTGACGGCCGGGATGGTGAAGCCCGGCGCGGCGGTGGTGGACGTGGGGATCAACAGGGTCGCCGACGCGACGGCCTCCGGCGGCAGCCGGCTGGTGGGCGACGTCGACTTCGCCGGCGTGTCGGCCGTGGCGGGCTGGATCTCGCCGGTGCCCGGGGGCGTGGGGCCGCTGACGGTGGCGATGCTCTTGGCCAACACGCTCCTGGCCGCGGAGCTGCGCCTCGGCCGCCGGGCGTGAATCGCCGGCGGGCCGTCAGCGCGGCCGCTCGGCGACCACGAGCATCGATTTGGCCAGCGGCGGGATGCGGCCGACGCGGTCGACTCGCAGCACCTTGAGGCCGGCCTCGTCGAGGAGGCGCGTCAGCGTCCGCGGCGACCAGAACTTGATGTGCCCGTGGTCCCACAGCGGCGAGAAGTGATCGTCCATCTTGTCGCACAACGCCATGGCGAGGTTCTTGAGATAGCCGTGGTAAGGGGTCGAGATCAGCGCCCTGCCGCCCGGCTGGAGCAGGTTGTGGACGCAGCGGGCGTAGTCGCGCGGCGCATAGACGTGCTCCACCACCTCGAGGCTCGTCACCAGCGGGAAGGTTCCGAACGACTCGTGCAGGGGGTCGTAGCACGATCCCACGCGGAGGTCGATCGCCGGATGGGCCTTGTGGGCGATGGCGATCCCCTGCGTGGAGGGATCGACGCCGTGGACCTCGAAGCCCTTGGCCGTGAGCCAGTGGGCGAACGACCCGTTGCCGCATCCGAGATCGAAGACGGAAGAGGGCGGAATGCGGAAGTCGCGCAGCACCCGATCGATGGCGGGGAGCAGGTAGGCGTGGGCGCAGCAGCGGGCCGGCGCGGTGTATTCGTAGCCGGAGATGTCGGTGGCCATCGCCCCACTCCACGCGGCGCCCACCGGACGGGATCCCGTGATCCGGCTCCGTGAACCCCGCCGCAATCGTCGCCGTCCATCCTAGCAGACGCCCGCGCGGGCCGTTCGCGACCACGGTTTTCCGCCGCGGGAGGCGCCGGGGCGGACCGCCGCCGGCGCGCGGGGCGTCACGCGTCGCCCGCCTGCAATCGCTCGATCGCCGCGCGCCAGCCGCGCGGATCGCGCAGCAGCCACGCGGCCGAATCGGCCCGCCCGTCGGCCTCGAAATCGACCACGAGGAGGTCGTAGATCGTCGCCTTGCCGAGAAAACTCTTGCGGAACGACAGGCCTTGGATCGCCCCGAGCGGCACGTGGCGGTGGTCGGCGGGCAGGAACATGAAGAAGTGCAGACCGTCGCGTGCAAGCACGAGCGCGCCGTTGCCACGCACCTGCCAGACGCCCCTGGACGCCACACCGAAGCAGTTGGCGGTGAGGTCGCTCCGGAGGATCGCATCCGGGGGGAGGGCGGCCGCGATCCGCGCCGAGAGCGGGCCCTCGAGCGAGCGCAGGACGACCTTCCCCAGGAGGGCCGCCGCCAGCAGCCCCGCCAGGGTGAGGATGATGACGAGCCCGACCGTCGCCGCCGCTCCCATGCTGTGCCTCATCTTCGTTTCGGAGAGGGGCGAATCCGATGTCCAATATTCCGCTCGCCTCGGCTCGGGCAAGGGCGGGGTGCCTGGGCCGTCGTCGTCAGCCGTCGAAGCGGGCGTAGAGGTCGCCGACGGCCTCGGCGGGGACCGCGGCGAGAGCCTCCCGGATCGCGTCGGCCCCGACCCACTCCGGCAGCGCGAAGGCCATCGATTCCCCCAGGCTGTACTGGAAGCGGACGTCGCCGAGGCCGGCCAGGTGGTCGATGCAGCGCAGGGCCGCGGTCAGGTATTCGGGGGTGAATTCCATCGACAACGCCGGGACGGGCCGCGACAGGCCGGCCACCACCTGATCCTCGAATCCCTCGACGTCGATCTTGATGAACGACGGGCGCCCGAACCGGGCCACGAGATGGTCGAGGGTGTCGACGGGCACCCGCTCCCTGCGGTTCCAGACGTGGTCCGCGAAGCGGCCGCTGGCGACCACGGAGCGGATCCAGTCGTGCGACAGCGACGAGATCGTGTGCGCGCCGCAGATCGACATCTCGGCCTCGCCCGGCGCCGCACCGAGGGCCGAGCGCACGAGATGGACGTCGGGCGTGCCCCGGAACGATTCCTCCAGGAAATCCGCGCAGGCCGCCTGCGGCTCGACCGCCACCACGACCGCCCCGAGCCGCGAGAACACCTTGGCCCGGTTGCCGAGATTCGCCCCCACGTCGAAGACCACGTCGCCGGGGGCGACGAACGGCCGGTAGAAGGCCAGCCGCCGCTGGTCCTCGTCGGTCCAGGACAGGAATCGCCGCTTGGCGAGGCGCCAGGAGCGGCGCTCGAGGTAGCCGCGGTAGGCGGCGTAGAGCGGCGTCCGGCGGACGATGGTGCGCAGCAGACGTTTCATGGATCGATGCCGCTAGGGCGGCCCGGGGCATCCTACACGGGGCATGGGGGCCCGTCGCCCGGAGCCGGCGGATCAGCCCGGGGCGATCCCCAGCCGTGCGGCCACCTTGTCGCGGTGGTGGTCGAAGTGCAGGAGGGTGAAGAGCAGCATCTCGCGGAGCGTGATGCGCCCCAGGAGCGGATGGGGCAGGCGGTAGCGGTCGAGGGCGGCCTCGTCCCAGGGGCGCACGGCCCGCTCGAGCGCGCCGAGCGTCGCGGCGCAGCGTTCCAGCAGCCGGCGCCGCGCCGCGGCGGGCTCCGCCGGCGGGGGAAGGGGGCGCGGCGCGTAGCCGCCCGCGGATCCGCCGCCGGCGAGCCGCTCGAGGTAGGCCGTGCGGAGGGCGGCGGGCGTGCGCGATGGCGCGACCGCGGTGCCGAAGAGGGCCCTGAGCGCCAGCCGCGGCACCCGCAGGGCGAGGGCCACCGGTCGGGTGGAGAGGATCAGGTGCCGGACGTTGTCGGCCGGCGACCATCCCGGCGCGGGCGCGGTCCAGAAGACGGCGTCATCGATGGAGCGCCAGAAGTCGAGGCCCTCGGCGCGGAGTGCGGCGAAATCACCGATGAGTTCGTCGCGCGAAGGCGGATGCCCGGGGCGGCGCGGCATGGCGGTCATTCCGGGGGCGCGTCACCGCTTGCCCTCGATGACGCCCAGGGTGATCAGCAGCCCGATGACCGTGATCACCGTGCCGAGCAGCCCGTAGAAGATCCGGGCGCCGTTGCGGCCGAAGAGCGACACGAAGAGCCGCGCCTTGCGGCTGTTGATGAAAAAGTCCCAATCGAGGGCGGCGCCGGTGATTGAAAAAACTCCGGCCGCCATGAGGATCAGTCCGGCGGGGTTCATGGAAACGCTCCGGGTGCTGGTGACGGGTCCGGGGGCCCACCCTGCCCCCGGCCGGGGAGAATACCGCTGCCCGACCGAACGGTCCATCGTGTGCCGGCCCCCGGCGGCGATCGCCGCCGGCCGCCCCCTACCCCGACACGTCGTCGCCGTCGATCTTCACCCAGGCCGCGTCCATGTTCAGCACCGCGAACTCGGCGGCGTAGAGGTGCGAGGTGAACTCGTAATCGACGCTGTCGGCGAAGGCGGTGACGTCGAACGGCCTGGCGTACAGCACCTCGATGACGATCTGCGGCAGGATGCACGCCAGCGCCAGCCCCATCATCGCCCAGCGGCGCAGGACCGGCGGGACGGTGTCCTTGAACCAGGGCCAGACGAGGAACAGGGCCAGTGCCGCCAGGAGGATCGTGACGAGCACGCTCGCACCGCGTTTCCCCTGGAGCTTCCAGGCGCATCCCGGGCAGGCGGGGGCCTTCACCATGAACGGCCCGCCCCACCACCACAGGACCCAGGTCCACCAGCCCAGCGTGCCGGTGACGATGCGGGCATGGGATTGCGGGCCGTCGCGGCCGCAGACGACGCAGCGATCGGGGAAGCGCGCCGGGTGCGATCGGGGCAGGTTGACGTCGATGCTCATGGCCATGGGAAGCGCTCCCGGATCAGCGATGCCCGGGGATCACGAGGGCGTCACGCCGTGCGGTCAGGGCGTCGCCTCCCCGGCCGTTCCAGGTGGCGATCCTAGCAGGCTGTGGACAAAGCGATCCGCCGCCGGATGCGGCGGCAGGCACCCGTGAAAAACCTCGGCTTTTTCAGGGTGCCCACAAGTGGAAAAAGGTCATGGATGACTTTTTCCACGGACAGCTAGCATCCGACGGCCGCGCCGTCGGCGGCACGCGCCTCGTCCGGTCAGACGAGCTGTCGCGCGTCGTTGGTGCCCAGAGCGCGCTCGAGGATCATCGGGCCGATCGAGAACGTGTGCAGGGCGATCATCGCCATCGCGGCGACCACCGTCAGGATCAGGGCCACGATGGGCATCCGGAGCACGGCCAATCCGATCACCAGGGCCACCAGCCCCGCGGCCGCAGACATGGCGAACATGCCGGTGCGCGACGCCAGGAGGCGCTGGGTGGGGGATGCCTTGCGGCGGTGACGCTCGTAGTAGTCCGAGATGCGCTCGCCGGTATCGGTCCAGGCGAATTCACTGACGGCGAAGTTGTCTTCGCATTCCGCGCAGTACGTGGCGATCATGTTCGCCAGCGGGTCGGCCAACGCGGCGAACTCGGGCCCGTCGATGACCGTGACGTTCCCGCACTTCGAATGGACGTATTCCCGCGACGTACGCTGCGATCGCCCGGCCATGCCCGCGACTCCTCTCGGCATCTTGCACAGCGCCCTGCCGGTCGGCGGCGGTCCCAGGGACGCCGGTATGCGCGCTCGAGGCAGGACGCTGGCGGGGAATGTACACCACCGAACGGCGCGACGACACCACTCCCCCGGAGCGGGTGAGGAGGGGGAGGCGCACCCCGGGCTTCCGCACGCCGACGGGTACGCCGTCCGGACCGGCGCGATGGCGTTTCCGGCCGACGATCGGATCGGCGGAGCACCTTCGAACCGGGGACCGCGACATCGGCCGCGCCGCGGTCGGCCCGCGGACATGGTCACATGCGGTGGTAGATCCAGTCGGGCAGAATGCGCAGCAATCCCGCGATGATCCGCCACCGCTTCGTCACGTAGGCATGGGGCCTTCCGGCCTCGATCGCGGCCACGATCTGTTCGGCCGCGACGTCGACCGGGGCGACCCAGAAAAGGCCGTCGCCCTTCGCCATCGCGGTCGCGACGAATCCGGGCTGGATCTCCGTCACCCGGATCGGCAGGCGTTGCTTCGCGCACTTGTGCCGCAGGGCCTTGAGGTAGCTCGACACGAAGGCCTTCGAGGCGCCGTAGGACGGCGCCTCGCCATGGCCGCGGATGGCGGCGATCGACGAGACGCCGACGAGATGCCCGCCGCCACGCCGGGCGAAGTGCTCCATGAAGAGCGTCGCCAGGGCGGTGAATCCGGTCACATTCACGGCGATCGTGTCGGCTTCGGGGGCCCACTCCAGGGCTGGGTTCTCGCTCCCGATCCCGGCGCAGAGGATCACCAGATCGGCACCGCCGAGCGCGGAAAGAAGGCCGGTTGCCGCCTCCCGGGCGGCGTCGACGTCGTGGAGGTCGAGCCGCGCCGTGGCCGTGATGCCCGGATGCTCTGCCGCCACGTCGCGGAGCGCCTCGAGGCGCCGGGCCGCGATGCCGACGGTGTGGCCGCGACGCGCCAGCGCCACGGCGACGGCGGCGCCGATGCCGGAGGATGCGCCGATGACCACCGCCGAACGTGCCATGGACGGATCGCCACCTCGGTGGATCGGCGGCTCTTGACCGGACGCCCAGGGCTTCGCCGGATGGCGCCTTGATCGCTGCGAGACGCCGGCGGGCCCGATGTCAGAAAGTGTAGATGCCGATCCCGATCAGGGCCACCACGGCGAGGAGCAGGCAGGCGATCATCTGCGCGGCGAACTTCATCCCCTCCGACTTGATGCGGTCCAGGGACATGAAGATGGGAAGGATCGCCATCCCGCCGACGAAGAGCAGGCCATAGACGAAGAGCACCGATGTCCAGCCGCCTCCGAACGTGGCGCTGATGCGAGCGCTGCGTGGCAGGACGACCGCGAGGCAGATGGCCGCCCAACTGCCGACTCCGATGATCGCGTTCTTGACGAGCGGATGCATGAGC
>CAISKG010000183.1 GCA_903885855.1 uncultured Planctomycetaceae bacterium | reverse complement strand
CGCCGCTTCTCCACGATTTTCTCCAATCCAACGAAGGCGCCTCCGCAGATGAAAAGAATCTTGTCGGTGCTCACCTGAATGTACTCTTGATTGGGGTGTTTGCGCCCCCCTTGCGGCGGAACATTGCAGACGGTCCCCTCCAGAATCTTGAGCAGCGCCTGCTGCACCCCCTCGCCGGAGACGTCGCGCGTGATGGAGACGTTCTGGCTCGTCTTGCCGATCTTGTCGATCTCGTCGATGTAGAGCACGCCTCGCTGGGCGGCCTCGATGTCGAAATCGGCCGCGTTGAGCAGCTTGAGGAGCAGGTTCTCCACGTCCTCGCCGACGTAGCCCGCCTCGGTGAGCGTGGTCGCGTCGCCGATCGCGAAGGGCACGTTGAGGATCTTGGCGAGCGTCCGCGCCAGGAGGGTCTTGCCGCAGCCGGTGGGGCCGAGGAGGAGGATGTTCGACTTCTCCACCTCGACGTCGGAAGCCTCGGCGCCGAGCGTCAGCCGCTTGTAGTGGCTGTGCACGGCGACGGCGAGCACGCGCTTGGCATGCTCCTGCCCGATCACGTACTCGTCGAGATGGGCCACGATCTCCCGCGGCGAGGGGATCGAGGTGAAGAGTTGCTTGCTCGTGCCGCGGCGCCGCTTCTCCTGGTCGAGGATCGACTGGCACAGTTCGATGCATTCCCCGCAGATGTAGACGTCGCCGGGGCCCTCGACCAGCGGCCCGACGTCCCGGTAGCTCTTGCGGCAGAAGGAGCAGAACGCGTTCTTCTTCGTCGTTCCGCCGGCGCCGCGGCGACCGAGATTGTTGACGTCCTTCCCTGATGGCATCGCGTGGGTTTCCTGGGGGTCGGCTGGCGTCGGGGCGCTGGGGCTGGAAGCGGCCGCCGGGCGGACGTTCCCCCGGCGCGAAAGGGCGCGATCAATCGCCGCCCGGACGGACCGGGTCGTCGTCGCCCGCCGCGCCGCGGGCATGGTCGTACCGCGGTGCCGGATCCCGATCCCGGCGCGGCGGAGCATGCAGATGCGTCTCGGCGAGCGTTCTTATTTTTCGGTATTCCTCATCGCTCAAAACACCCTGATCCCGCAGATTCTTGTACCCGGCCAGCGCGTTTTCCCAATCGCCACGACCGGACTCGGGGTCGTCCGCCTGCGTCCCGCGCACCCAGCGCTGGAACCGCTGCAGGGCGAAGAGCGACGCCAGCACCGTGCCGAGGAGCAGCACCACGACGCCGATCACGTGCTGCGTCGATTTCGGATCGAGCAGGTTCTCGAACATCGTCGCCTCGCCGGTTTCCCGCCGGCGCCCTCCCCACGGCCCGGCGGCGGCGGGATTATCGCCGCCGCCGCGGGCCCGGGTCCAGGAACCCATCCGCCATGGTTCCCCGCGGCCGCCGCACCTCCCCATCCTCCCCGATCGACCGGCGGCCGACGAGAGGCTGGGGAGACTTTTCCCGACCTGCCGGAAAAATGGGACGGTCCCTGCGGGTGGTGACGATCTGACCGCCATGGGTCGCCTCGCCGGACACTTCCGCCCCTCCGCCCACGCCCGGCGCCGAGGCCGCCCCTCGGCCTGGGCGGCGGCCCTCGCCTTCGCCATGGCGGCCGCCGCCGGGCCGACCGTCCCGGCCCAGGAGGCCGCCAGGCTCCCCGACCCGGTGCGTTCCACGCAGACGGTGTTCGGCATCCCCTTCCAGGTCGCCCCCTCGAAGCAGCCCGATCTCGCCGCGGCGCGGATCATCCTTCAGGTGTCGCGCGACATGGGGGCCAGCTGGGAGGCGGCCGGCGAGGCCCCCCCCACCGCCACGTCGATCACCTTCCGGGCCTCGACGGACGGGGAGTATTGGTTCCGCCTCCGCGCGGTCGACGTCAAGGGGCGGCAGCGCGGCGGCGAGGGGCCCGATCTGCGGGTCGTGGTGGACGCGGCGGCGCCGCGCCTGGCGGCGCGGGTGTGGCGCGGCGGCGACGGCGAGGTCGTGTGCCGCTACACCGCCGCCGACGACTCGCTCGACCTCACGAAACTCGTCGTGGAATACCGCACGAAGGCCGAGCCCGAGTGGAAGCGTGTCGCCGCCGAGCCGGTCCTGGCGCGGGAGTCGCCCGCGCACCTGGTGGGGGAGGACATCTGGTGGGCCGGCGACAGCGTCGAAGGGCTCGCGGTGCGGATCGCGGTGTCCGACGCGGCCGGGCACCGGACCGTGCGGCAGTTTTCCATCGAGGCCACCGATCCGGGCGTCGACCAAGGCGCGCTGGCCGCCGAGATCGGCGCGCCGTCGCTCCCCGGGCAGGCCGTGGCCGGCGCGGTGGTGGAGGACACCTCCGGCGGCGCGGCACCGGCGCCGGCCCCTCCCGCCGCGCCTCTGGCCGACGCGGGCTGGCCCGCCGAACCCACCGGCGACTGGTCGGGCGACGCCCCGCCGGCCCCGG
>CAISKG010000182.1 GCA_903885855.1 uncultured Planctomycetaceae bacterium | reverse complement strand
GCGGGGCCGGCGGGGTCGGCGGCGGGCGCGGGGTGCGGGGTGAGGAGGGCGGCGGGGGTCGCCGCCAGGGCCGGGAGGGTCGCGACGCGGGCGGGCGCCCGCGCGGCCCGGTCATTCCTGGCGCGCTTGGGCGCTGTAGTTCGGGGCTTCCTGCGTAATGACGATGTCATGAGGATGGCTTTCCCGCACGGCGGCCGCAGAAACCTGGATGAACCGGGCGTCGCGCCGCAGTTCGTCGATCGTCCGCGTGCCGCAGTAGCCCATGCCGGCCCGGAGGCCGCCGACGAGCTGGTAGACGAACACGCTCAACGGTCCCTTGAAGGGCACGCGCCCCTCGACCCCCTCCGGAACCAGTTTGTCGCTGCCGCGTCCGCTCGACCGCTGACGGTAGCGCTCGCTCGACCCCTGGACCATCGCCCCCAGCGATCCCATCCCGCGGTAGGCCTTGAAGGTGCGCCCCTGGAAGAGCACCGTCTGGCCCGGGCTCTCCGCCACCCCGGCGAGCAGTCCGCCGAGCATGCAGCAGTGGGCCCCCGCGGCGATCGCCTTGGTGATGTCCCCCGAGTAGCGAATGCCTCCGTCGGCGATCACCGGAACGCCGGCACCGGCCGCCTCCTGCGCCGCCTCCCAGACCGCCGTGATCTGGGGAACGCCGACACCGGAGATGACCCGCGTCGTACAGATCGACCCGGGACCTATCCCGACTTTGACTCCATCGGCGCCAGCCTCGATGAGATCCCGACAGCCTTCCCGGGTTGCCACGTTTCCCGCGACCACCTCGATCGCCCAGCGTCGCTTGATCGCCGCGACGGTCTCGATGACGTTGTCGGAATGGCCGTGGGCGCTGTCCACGATGAGGACGTCGACCCCCTTGGCGATCAGGTTCTCGGCCCGCTCGAAGTCGAAGACGCCGACCGCCGCCCCGACCCGGAGGCGTCCCTGCGGATCCTTGCAGGCGTTGGGGAAGCGCTTCATCATGTCGATGTCCTTGATCGTGATCAGGCCGGTGAGGTGGCCCGAGGCATCGACGAGGAGCAGCTTCTCGACCTTGTTGGCCATGAGGATCTTCTCCGCCTCGTCGAGCGAGACGGCGCCGGTGGCCGTGACCAGCCCGCTGGCGGTCATGATGTCGGCGATGGGGGTGTCGCCGCTCTCCAGGAAGCGCAGGTCGCGGCGCGTGATGATCCCGGCCAGCCGGCGCCCCTCGGTGGTGATCGGGACGCCGGAGATGTTGTGCTGATCCATCACCTCCCGGGCGCGCGCCACGGTGGCGGTGGGGGGGAGGGTGACGGGATCGAAGATGATCCCGTTGGCGCTGCGTTTGACCTTGTCCACCTCCTCCGCCTGCCGCTCGACGGAGAGGTTCTTGTGGATCACCCCCAGGCCCCCCTCCTGGGCCAGGGCGATGGCCATCTCGCTCTCCGTGACGGTGTCCATCGGGGAGCTGATGATCGGGATGTTGAGGCAGATCCCGCGGGTGAGCCGGGTGGAGACGTCGGTTTCCGACGGGACGACGCCGGAATGGCGGGGGAGGAGGAGGACGTCGTCGAACGTGATCCCGGTGGCGACGATTTTCCCTTCCATGAGGCGGCTCCTGAGCGTGGAAAACCTCGGATTATGCGGGTCGTGTCGGCGGAGGGCAACGACGGCGGCGGGGGGCGGCGGATTCCGCGGGCCCGCCCGCGGGGCCGGCGCACGGCGGGAAAGCGTGTCCTAGGTTTGAGCGTCTCGCCGGGAAATGCCGGCGTCGGGCCCCCTCCGCCCCCATCCGCGACACACCCATGCGTTCCCTCGACGACTACCTCGACGCCACCTTGTCGCTGCGCCCCTCGCCGGTGCTGGCCGACGAATCCCGCCCCGACCGGGCCAGCCTCGAGGCCCACCTCGCCCGGCGGCGCTACGGCCGCTTCACGCTCACCGAGGCCGTCCGGCCGGGCTGGCACCTCGACGTCGTGCCGCGGGCCGGCTACCGCCTCGACACCTACGTGGATCCGGCGGGGGGCTCGCGGCTCCCGGCGGTGATCGCCGCCGCCTCGAGCGAGGATCTCTTCGAGACCTTCATCGCGCTGTTGGCCCCGCTGGGCGACACGGTGGACGTGGTGCTCGAGGGAAGCCACGCCGATTCCGGCCGGGCCGCCGAATTCACCCGCGAGGGGATCGAGCGGACGGTGCTCGAGAGCCTCCTGTGGGACTTCGAGGATCTCCTCCTCGACGACGGCTGCACCGGCATCGCCGTGCTCCACCCGGAACGTCCGATGGAGGTGCAGTTCGACGCCCACAAGCTGCTGGTCGTCTACGCCCACGCCCGCGGGCCGTTCGAGCGGATCCTGCGCGGGGCGGGGCTCGAGCGCGACGACCGGCTGCGGTTCATCTCGCAGGGGGAGCATCTCCACGCCTCCCACGAGCGCTTCGCGGGCCGGTTCGCCGAACTCGCCGGCCGGATCGGGGCCGACTGACGGCCCCCCGCACGCCCGCGGACGCTCGCCCGGCCCGGGGCCCCCACCGACGCCGGCCGCGCTCACTCGGCGAGCCGCCCGGCATGCTTGCGGTAGAGCCCACGGAACTGGTGGTAGCTCAGGCCGAGCCGCTCGGCGGCTTTCCGCTGGTGATGGCGCGTGGCCGCGAGGGCGTCGCGCAGCCACGCGACCTCGAGATCGGCGACGGCCTCGGGCAGCGACACGCCACGGCCCGCCCGCGCGGCCGCGCCGCCTGCCGGAAGGGGCGCGCCATCCCCGGGCTCCGTCTCATCCGCCGCCCTCGCCGGCGCCTCCCCCGGCGGCAGCGGGGCGGGCGGCGGTGACGGCGGCGGGGCGGGCGGGGCGGGGGCCGCGGTGCGGTCGCGGAAGGGATCGAAGTCGATGTCGTCGGCGGTGATCTCGCCGCCGCCGGCGCGGTGGACCGCCCGCTCGACGACGTTCTTGAGCTCGCGGATGTTGCCCGGCCACGCATGGGCCTCGAGCGCGGCCAGGGCGCCGTCGGCGAATCGTGGCGCCTCGCCGAGCGCGAGCTCGCGGGCCATGCGAGCGGCGAAATGACCGGCCAGGACGGCGACGTCGCCGGCGCGGGCGCGCAGGGGGGGGAGGTGGAGGACCTCGAACGACAGCCGGTCGAGGAGGTCTTCCTTGAAGCGGCCCGCCCGCGCCAGCGCCGGCAGGTCGGCGTTGGTGGCGGCCACGATGCGGGTGTCGACCCGGCGCGAGCGTGAACTGCCCACGCGCTCGAACGTGCCGTACTCGACGATGCGGAGGATCTTCTCCTGGGCCTCCAGCGGCAGGAGTCCCGCCTCGTCGAGCAGTAGGGTGCCCCCGTCGGCGGCCTCGAAACGCCCCGGCCGGTCCTTCGTGGCGCCGGTGAACGCGCCGGCTTCGTGGCCGAAGAGCTCCGCCTCCAGGAGCGCCGCCGACAGCGCGGCGCAGTTGAGGGCCACGAGCGGCCCCTCCCAGCGGCGCGAGAGGTAATGCAGCTTGGCCGCGGCGAGTTCCTTGCCGGTGCCGCGTTCCCCGATCAACAGCACCGGGCGATCCACGGCAGCGGCCCGGGAAAGCCGCTCCGTGAAGGCCAGGAACGCCTCCGACTGCCCGATCGCCTCCATCACGCGCATGACACGCCCTGAAATGGCAAAGAAAACCATTTCAAAGCATATTTCGCCACCAAAGGCATTTCCAACCACCGCCCGCCGCCCCAACCCGGCCCCAACCCGGCCCCGTAGCGAGGGGTGGCCCGTGCCCCGGAGCCGGCCTAGCCGACAAGCGGAGCCATGGATGGCGGAGCGCAGGCG
>CAISKG010000181.1 GCA_903885855.1 uncultured Planctomycetaceae bacterium | reverse complement strand
CTGCAACTCGCCTGCATGAAGCTGGAATCGCTAGTAATCGCGGGTCAGCATACCGCGGTGAATGTGTTCCTGAGCCTTGTACACACCGCCCGTCAAGCCACGAAAGTGGGGGGCATCCGAAGTCGCTGAGGTAACCGCAAGGAGCCAGGCGCCTAAGATGAACTCTGCAATTGGGACTAAGTCGTAACAAGGTAGCCGTAGGGGAACCTGCGGCTGGATCACCTCCTTTCTAAAGGATACCGTCCTGGATTCACGGTGACGTGATTCCGGGGCAGCCCGGTTCGGAACGTCGGGGTGCGATTCGTCGCACCGCGGCGGGAGGTTCCGGGTCCAACAGATATGTGGAGACGATCGTCGCCGGGGCTTCGGCCCTGGATCTCCTGGAACTTCGGTTCCGGGGAATGCCGCCGAAAGAGATCGGCCGGGTCGGGAAACCGACCGCCGGCATACTGCCGCTGCTCCCTCGGGGGCAGTCACTGAACGGAGACCCGCCGGGGCTGTCGAAGCCCCGGCGGGTTTTTTTTGCGCGCTGCTCGATGTCGGTCCGGCCTGGCGAGGGGCGGAGCGCTGCGGGGCTTCCCCGCGGCGGGCGTTGGGTTACGATTGGCGGCGCCGAGGGGCCTGCCGCCCCCGGGCTCCGAGGAACCGTTCTCCATGTCGATGCAGACGATCGCGGGCGTGTCGCCCCCGTCGGTGGCCGAGACGACGGTGATGACGGTCTATCCGTCGGTGGCGGCGACGGGGCTGGGGCGCTGGCTGGGCCGGCTGTTCCGCATCCGCGACGGCCTCGGGCCGCTGTCGGTCGGTCGACTGGCCTTGCTGGCCTGCATGCCGATCGGCCTGTTGCTGTATCTCTCGCTGCGGCTGCCGTGGGCGATTCAGCGCTACCGCCTCACCAATCGGCGCGTGCTCGTGGAGCGGGGAGTGACGCCGAAAGTGCAGCAATTCGTCGAGTTCGACCAATTCGACTCCGTCGAGGTGGTCGTCGACCCTGGGCAGGAGTGGTACGCCGCCGGCGACCTCGTGTTTCGCAAGGGGCAGGTGCAGACGTTCCGCCTGCCTGGGGTGAGCCGACCGGAGGTGTTCCGGCGCACGATCCTCGAGGTGCAGCGTGGGTACCGCGGCGTGGCGGCGCTGCGGCCGGAGGCGGTGGCGGCCGGCTGAGGGCCTCCCGCGCCCGCGGGATGATCGTTCAGACGGCGCGGCGGCCGGCGACGGGGCCGCGGGCGGCGATGCCGTCGCGGATGGCCCGCCGGGCGGCGTCGTCGAGCGTGCAGGCCAGCGCGGCCGCGTTGGTGCGTACCTGATCGGGGGCGGTGGCGCCGAACAGCACGCTCGTGATCCCCGGCTGCTCCGCCGTCCAGGCCAGGACGACGTCCGCCACCGCACAGCCCAGCCGGGCCGCCTCGCCGCGGACCACCTCGACGAAGTCGAGGTTCCGCTGGAATTCCTCGCCGCTGAACATCGGGTATTTGTGGCGGCTGTCGCTGGCCGGGAACACCCGGTCGCGGGCCATCGTGCCGGCCAGGAGGCCCTTCATCAGCGGCCAGTAGGCCACCACCGCCACGTGATGATCGCGGCACCAGGGCACGATCTCGCGCTCGATCTCGCGCTGGAGCATGTTGTAGGGCAACTGCACGGCGGCGATCCCGGCGGCCGCATGGGCCTCGCGGAGCTGCTCGAGGCCGACGTTCGAGACCCCGACGCAGCGTGCCAGCCCCTCCTCGCGCAGGCGTCGCAGGGCGCCCATCGATTCGGCCAGCGGCACCTTCGGGTCGGGGGCGTGGAGGTAGAGGAGGTCGAGGCGGTCGGTCCCGAGCCGCCGCAGGCTCTCGGCGACCTCGAGGCGGAGGCGTTCGGGGCGCCCGTCGACGCACTGCTTCCGCCCCGGCTCCCAGTGGATGCCGCATTTGCCCGCCAGAAAGACTCCGTCGCGCCGGCCGGCGACGGCCGCCGCGATCGCCCGCTCGCTCTCGCCTTCCTCGCCATAGCAGTAGGCGGTGTCGAGGTGGAGGATGCCCTCGTCGAGCGCCGCGGCGACGGTGTCCCGGGCGGTTTCCGGGGTGATGCCGGTGCGCGTCATTCCCGCCAGGGGCCAGCAGCCCAGGCCGAGCGGGCCGACGGCGAGACCACTCGAACCGAGCGGCCGGGGGGTGCCGTCCACGCGTCACCCCGCCCGTGTGGGAGTGGCGTGCCTCTCCGCCGCCGCGACGCTGCCGGGAAAACGGCCGTCGCGGAGGAACGCGGCCACGAGATCGGCGGCGTCCCTGCGGAAGAGAAGGCTCGAGTGCATGCAGGGCACGGTGACGTGGTCGTGCGGCACGTCGGGGCGGGTGCTCTCCGTGGTCACCAACGCGTCGTGACCGGCGGCGATCACGCCGATGTCGACGCCCCACGGCATGGGCAGGGAATTGACGAGGCTGTCGTCGCGGGTGGTGAGCTCCTCGACCGGGCGGAACATGCGGCCGAACGTCCCCGCGGCGGCGGTGGCGACGAACGATCCGCGATTGGGGGGCGCGAGCATCACGAACCGCCCGAGTTTCCCGGGGCGTTCGATGCCCAGAGCCGCCCGCCCGATGATGCAGCCCATGCTGTGGGTCACGAGGTGGATCCTCGACACACCCGGCGCGGCGTCGAGGCGGCGGAGGACGGAGGCGAATCGCTCGGCATGCACCAAGAGCGAGCAGCACATGTTGCGGTAGCCCCAGATCTCGGAGGCATACCCGCGGCGTCGGAGCCGCCGCGCGAGCACGGTGAGCATCAGCGCGTTGGCCAGGAATCCATGCACCAGCACCACGCACTCGCGCGGCTCGTGCCCTTCCCCGCCCTGACGGCGCGGCGCGGTCATGGTCCGGCGGCCTCCGTGGGGCGGGCGGCCGGGGGGCGCCGCGGCGCGGGGCAGCAGTCGACCGGGCAGACGTCGTGGCTGGCCGGGAGGAGGCCGAGGGCCGGGCGCTCGGCGGCTCCGACGTGACGCTCGGCGATCAGGTCGCGGATCATGGCCACGAATGCCGGTGCCGTCCCCACCGTCGCGGCACGCTCGAAGTGCAGCCCCAGCGACCGGCAGACGTCCGCAGCCTCGGTGTCGAGGTCGTACAGCACCTCCATGTGGTCCGACACGAACCCGATCGGCGCCGCGATCACCCCGTCGTGCCCGGCGGCGGCGAGTTCACGGATCCGGTCGCAGACGTCCGGCTCGAGCCACGGTTGCGTCGGCGGTCCGCTGCGGCTCTGGTACACCAGTTCCCAGGTGGCCGCGCCCGCTCCCTCCGCGACGAGGCGGCAGGATTCCCGCAGTTGGGCGACGTAGCGGCAGGAGTCGGCCATCGAATTGGGAATGCTGTGCGCCGTGAACAGCACCGGGGTCGCTCCGCGGCGCGCCTCGGGGAATCGCTCCAGGCTGGCGGCGACGTTGGCGGCCATCGGGACGACGAATCCCGGGTGGTTGAAGAACACACGCAGCTTGTCGACGACGGGCGCCTTGTCGCCGAGCGGCGCGAGGGCATCGGCGATGTTCTCCCGGTACTGGCGGCACCCGGAGTAGCTGCTGAACGCACTGGTCACGAACGCCGCGACGCGGCGGATCCCCGCATCCGCCATCTCCCGGAGCGTGTCGGCGAGGAAGGGATGCCAGTTGCGGTTGCCCCAGTAGACCGGGAGGTCGGGCCCGCGCTCGCCCAGTTCACGGCGCAGGGCCGCCAGGAGCGCGCGGTTCTGGTCGTTGATCGGGCTGCGGCCGCCGAAATGGTGGTAATGCTCCGCGACCTCGAGCATCCGCTCGCGCGGCACGTTGCGGCCGCGCAGGACGTTCTCCAGGAAGGGGAGGACGTCATCCGGTCCGTCGGGCCCGCCGAAGGAGACGAGCAGGACCGCGTCGTAGATGCCGGACATCGGGTTCCCTCCAGGTCGTCCGATGCCGCGTCGCGAAATGACCCCACGGGGATTCGAACCCCGGTTACAGGCTTGAAAGGCCCGTGTCCTAGGCCTCTAGACGATGGGGCCGCTGGCCGGACGACGCTTCCACGATAGTCCACCGGCGACGGAATTGGGAGCGGCGCGGGCGATCAGGGGCGACACGGCCACCCTCGCCCGGTCCGGATCATCCCTCGGCCGGTCCTCCGGCGTTCTCGGGAGCCGCCGGAGGGGTGGCGGATTCCTGGGACCGCTCCTCGCCGCGGGCCTCGACGGCGTCGTCGCCGCGGGCGATCGCCTCGTACACCTCACGGCGGTGGACGGGAACCTCCTTCGGCGCTTCGACGCCCAGTCGAACCTTGTCTCCACGAATCTCCACCACAACGATCGTGATGTCGTTGTTGATGACGATGCATTCGTCCTTTTTACGGGACAGGACAAGCATGGACCGTTCCTCGGCGCGCGAGGCTCCTCCGCTCCGGCGACCGAGAGAGTCGGTGCATTCCGGAGCGGCATGGCCCCCCGCCACTGGGGCTACCGCCGCACTGCAGACGAATCGGTGGTCCGCTTCCACCGCCCGACCCGCCCCGGAGGGCGTGGTCGCGTCGGCTGGAAAGCGCGAACCTGGAATCGCTCGCTGGGTTGGCGCCGTCGACGCGACCCGGAAGGCCTGTCGACAGACTCCAACCTCAATAACTGTAAATGTTTCCGCTCCTTCGTCAAGGTGCCGCGGGCCCTCGGCGGTGGCCCCCGGGGCGTGGCGGGCGTGGCCCACGGGGGGCCGACGGGACGCAAAACCGTCTTTTTATGGCTTTTTCCCGCTCTATCGCGTGCTCCTGCCCGCCATCGGCGGCCGCTGGCCAGGCCGCTTGCAGCGTCTGCGGGGCGATCGGCCTGGGGGGAATTCGCCTGCCCCCGGAGCGGACACGTTGCAGCCTACGCGGCGACCGCCAACGCAGGGGGAGTCCCGGGCGGCGAGGCCGCGGCCGGCGGTGTGCGGGCGGGCGCCCAAACGGCGACGGAGTGCCGCGGCGCGGGCCGGCGCGG